>JAYVMM010000829.1:0-2532 GCA_043758975.1 Planctomycetota bacterium
TGGTCCCGCCGGATCACCGAAGAGCACCGCATGGTCTACATCGTGCAGGGCGAGGATCTGGTCCTGGTCCAGTTGCGTTACCATTATTGATGGCGGAAAGCGAGAAGCACGTGCCCCATGGGCTGGTTGGCGAGCGGGCCAATGATGCCCTGCTGATGCCTATGCGCGCACTCGACGTGTTGGCCCGTCATGCTGATGAAGGAGGCGCTGGCGATCCATTCCCGCAAGGCCACGGAAATCGCCAGTTAGGGCATGCTGGCAATCTCGCCTACACCACGGTTATGGGGTCGACTCTGAACCCCGATTGTCAATCCAGCGTCCTCAAGCTTCTCGGTTGGCAGTGACGGTCAGAAAAGGGATGATGGAACATCACCTGGTACAGGCAGCCGCGCCTCATCGGTCTGCGAGTTCCCCAAAAACGCGGTGACTGGCATGCTCGGTAGTGGCTGCTGATGCATCCGGGCACGGACAACCTGCGCCGGTCCATACGCCGAGAGCATAGATAGGCTTGTAGGAAGCGTATACGGCAGCACACTGCCACCTCGATATATTTGAGCCGTACCCCGCAGGACATTGCCATGAATCCGCCCGTCGCCGAGAGCGCCCGCCCGCTGCCCACCGTGGTCGAGCTGGAGCTCGCCAAGTACCAGTCCACCATCGACGCCCTGCACGCGGGCGCCATCGATGCCGACAAGGTCTTCAAGCCCTTCCGCCTGGTGCACGGGGTCTACGGCCAGCGCCAAGCCGGCGAGAACCAAATGGTGCGCATCAAGCTCAAGTACGGCAAGGTCTCTCCGGAACAAATGCGCGTGCTCGCCGACTGCGCCGAGCGCTTCACCAACGGCATCAGCCACATCACCACCCGCCAGGCGATCCAGTACCACTACATCCAGCTCGATGACACCCCCAAGCTGCTGCGCGCGCTCGAGGAGTGCGGGCTGACCACGCGCGAGGCTTGCGGCAACGCGGTGCGCGCGGTGTGCGGCAGCCCCAACGCCGGCACCCTGCTCGACGAGCCCTTCGCGGTCGAGCCCTACGCCGAAGCGGTGTTTCAGCACTTCCTGCGCGGCCCGCGCTCGGCTTCGCTGCCGCGCAAGTTCAAGATCGCCTTCGCCGCCTCCGCCCGCGACCCGCTGCAGCAGATCCACATCCAGGATATCGGCGTGATGGCGGTGGAGCAGGCCGGCGTGCAAGGCTTCCGCGTGGTCGCCGCCGGCGGACTCGGTTCGATGCCAGTGGCGCCGCTCGAGCTCTATTCCTGTCTGGCCAAAGACCAGCTGCTGCCGGTGTGCGAGGCGCTGGTGCGCGTGCACTACGTGCACGGCGACCGCCAGAACCGCGCCAAGGCACGCCTGAAGTTCGTGCTCAAGGCCAAGGGCCCGGAGGGCTTCCGCGCGCTGTTCGAAGAGCAGCTCGCGCTGGTGCGCGCCGAAGGTATCAAGGGCTCGGCCTTCGACGACCGCCTGCCCGCCGCCGCACCCACCCCGATCCCGCCCGCCGCCGGCGAAGAGGGCGCCTGGCGGCTGAACAATGTGCGCCCGCACCGCGTCGCCGGCCTGGCGGTGGTCTCGCTGTGCATCCCGCGCGGCGATGTTCCCGCCCGCGAGATGCGCGTGCTTGCCGATCTCGCCGAGTGGTTCAGCGAGGGCGACGTGCGCTCGACCAACGACCAGAACCTGCTCTTCCGCCGCGTCCGCCACGAGCACCTTCCGGCCCTCTTCAAGGAGCTCGCCAAGCTCGGCTACACCCGCCACGCCCACAGCCTGGTCGACGTCGTCAGCTGCCCGGGCGCAAGCACCTGCCAGCTCGGCATCACGCTGTCGAAGAACCTCGCCCAGGCGCTCGAGGCCGGCCTGAAGGAGATCAAGGCCGACGCGCGCACGTTGCAGGGGCGCATCAACATCAGCGGCTGCCCCAACAGCTGCGGTCAGCACCACATCGGCACCATCGGCCTGCACGGCGCAGCCTCCAAGATTGGCGACAAGCTGGTGCCGCACTACGTGCTGATGGTGGGCGGCGGCGACGAGGGCAGCGCCATCCACCACGCCACCATGGTGGCGCGCATCCCGGCGCGCAAGGTCGCCGCCACCATCACCGCCCTGGCCGCGGCCTACCAGACTGAGCGCACCGGCGAGGAGACCTTCGCCGCCTTCCTGCGCCGCCTGGTCGGCGACGGTCTCGACAAGGAGGGGGTCAAGGCGGCCAAAGCCAAGCTCAAGGAGCGCCTGGCGCCGATCTACACGATCACCGAGGGCCAGGTCACCGAGCAGGACCTGCACGACCTCGGCACCGACAAGCTCTTCAGCCTGGACGAGCTCGGCGCCGGCGAGTGCATGTCCTGAGGCCGGGGACGGCATTACCGACCGCCGGCACCGCCTGCCCTGGCGCAAGCCAACTCCTGGGCAGGCTGTGCGATTCTCAGCCCCCTCCCCGCGGGCAGTCGAGGTGAGGGTCGAGGGTAGGCGAGATTCTGTGCGCACGGCTCACATCGGCCACGCCGATGACGGTCACGTCGTCCCCGTGCTGCCGATC
>JAYVMM010000830.1:0-1994 GCA_043758975.1 Planctomycetota bacterium
CCTTGACCACTTCGGCGATCGAGCCGGTGCCGTCGGCGAGGAAGCGCATGATGCCCTCCTGCAGCGCAGGTGAGAAGGGCGCGAGGAAGAGCGAGTGGAAACGGTCCTCGCCGGCGATCAGGGAGAAGGGGTTGAAGCTGCCGGTCTGGGCCAGGCGGCTGATGTCGCCGGCGAGTTCGGCGAGGTCGTCCTGGCCGCTCATCGCCGCCCCGGCGCCGATGGCCCGCACGCGAGCGAGCACGCGCAGCTCATTTGGCGAAGAGAAAATGCATCACATCGCCGTCCTGGACCAGGTAGTCCTTGCCCTCCGCGCGCAGCCGTCCGGCCTCGCGGCAGCCCTTTTCGCCCTTATGCGCAACGTAGTCCTGGTAGGCGGCGACCTCGGCGCGGATGAAGCCCTTCTCGAAATCGGTGTGGATGGCCCCGGCCGCGCGCGGCGCCTTCCAGCCCTTCTCGATCTGCCAGGCGCGCACTTCCTTGACCCCGGCGGTGAAGTAGGTCGCCAGGCCGAGCAGATCGTAGCCGGCGCGCACCAGGCTGTCGACGCCTGGCTGGGTCATGCCGAGGTCGTCCATGAAGGAGCGCTTCTCTTCGTCGCTCAGCTGGCAGAGCTCCTCCTCGATCTTACCCGAGATGAGGATGGCGCGCGAGCCGACCTTGGCGGCGTGCTCGGCCACCCGCCGGCTGTGGGCATTGCCGCCGGCGCGGATGTCCGATTCGAGGATGTTGCAGACGAAGAGCATCGGCTTGGCGGTGATCAGCTGGCAGTCGGCGATGTGATGCCGTTCGTCCTCGTTCAAATCGAGGGCGCGAGCCGGGGTCACCGCGCTGAAGCCTTTGAGGACCTTCTCCAGGGTCGGGATGGCGGCGGCGAGCTCCTTGTCCAAGGTTTTCTTCTTGGTTGCGCGCTCGAGCTTGGCCTTGACCGTCTCCTCATCCTTGAGGATGAGCTCGAGATCGATGACCTCGATGTCGCGCACCGGATCGACCGAGCCGTCGACGTGGATGACCTCGGGGTCATCGAAGCAGCGCACCACGTGCAGGATGGCGTCGACGCCCTTGATCGCGCCGAGGAAGGCGTTGCCCTTGCCCTCGCCGGCGGCGGCGCCTTTGACCAGGCCGGCGATGTCGACCAGCTCGATGCGGGTGGGGATGACCACCGTGGTCTTGGCGATGTCCTTCAGCACCCACAGCCGCGCATCGGGCACCGTCACCATGCCGGTGTTGGGCTCGATGGTGCAGAAGGGGTAGTTCGCAGCCTGCGCCGCCTGGGTCTGGGTCAGGGCGTTGAAGATGGTGCTCTTGCCGACGTTGGGCAGGCCGACGATACCGCAATTGAATCCCATGTGCGCTCCGCAGGCGCGGGAGCATATGCACTCGCCGTCCACGGCCAGGGGCATCCGCGCCCCGGCGCGGCGGCGCACCGGCGCGGGCGGGCGGCTCTCGCCGTGGCGGGCGAGGAAGCGTTCGACCGGTCCGCGCAGGGGCGCGGGCAGCATCTTGCGCAGGGCTACCGCCAACGGACGCAGCGGCGTCGGGCTGGCGGTGGTGGAATCGAACACCGCGCAGATCAGGCGGTGCTCGACCAGGGCATCCGCCTTCAGCGGCAGGGTGAGGTTCGCCTGCAAGGCGATGCGCCGGGTGAGCATGCGGGCGAGGTCGGGCGCGGGCTTGCGCTCGTAGGCGCGCAGCAGCACGCGCAGCAGCACGAGGTTGCTGCTCGCGGCGACCGGAGCGATGAGCTCCTGGTCGAGTGTCGGCCCGCGCCCGAACTGGAGCAGCACGAGGTCGCGGGTGAGCACCTCCGGCAGGCTGCCGGTGCGGTGCTGCATGCTGCCCTCGGCGACCGCCTCACCCCCCCCGCCCAGGCGGCGCAGCAGGCGCAGGGCCACGGGGTCGCCGGCAGCGGCGGCGTCGCTGCGCAGGATCTGCCAGGGACCGCACCAGGATGGTGCTATTTCCACCGCCGCGGCGCGCGGGAGCGTGGTGAAAAG
>JAYVMM010000831.1:0-2475 GCA_043758975.1 Planctomycetota bacterium
GCCCGTGCAGGTAGAGCGGGTTGTGCTCCAGTCCGGGCGCCTCGACCGCGCGCCGGCAGGCGGTCAGCGCGAGCTGGTTGCCGGGATCCTGGAGGAAGCTGTCGAGGCGCCGCCCCGCCGCCGGCGCCGCCGGCTCGAGGTCGCGCCGGCAAACGATGTGCAGCCCGAGGCCCTTGCCCTTGAGCAGCGCGCGCACGGTGTCGGCGGCGTGCTCGCGGAAGACGTCGCGCCACACCGGATTGGGCAGCACCGCGACCATGCGCCCGTTGGCGCCGCGCCACTTGATGGTCGGCAGCAGGACTTCGCTGAGCTCGGGCGCCAGGCTCTTGCGCAAGGCGCGCAGCAGCAGGGCGGCAGCGGCCTCGCTGTCGTAGTGGGAGTGGGCCACGTCGGCGATGATAGGGGGCGCTGGCGGCGGGGACAGCGCGGGGCGCGCGTGTGCGTGGCCGGAGCCTCCCTACTCCTTGAAGGTGATCTCGATGTCGAGCGGCTTGCTCTTGTCCTTGAGATCCTTGGCGGTGATATCGACCGCCGGCACCACCTTCACCGCCACCGTCTGCACCCCGCTCTTGTGCACCCGCGTCGCCGCCACCCGCGCGGCGCCATCGGCGTCGACCCCGGCGGGCAGCGCCAAGGTCAGCGCCACCGCACCGCTCTTGTCTTGGCCGGTGGTGATCTCGGGTTTCACGTCGTTGACCGTGATGACGTAGTGGAACTGCTGCTTGGTGGGGTCGATCGGCTTGGGCACCTGCTTGATCGCGGTGATCGGCACGTAGCGCCGGATCAGCCCCTGCTCGAACTGCCGCAGCACGACGTCGCTGCCGCTTTGGCCGCTGCCCTGGGCGAAGCCCTCGAGCTCGATCTCGACCTGGCCGCTCTTGCGGCTGACCTTGTAGGTCTGCAGGTAGACCGGGCAGGTCGCGGCGTTGCCCTGCTCGGCGATGGCCGAGAGTATCTCCACCGCCACCCGCCCGGGCCGGCGCTCGCCATCGATCCAGGTCATGCGCGCAGTGGTGGCCGCCTTCTCGGCGTTGACCCGGATGAGCTCCTCGCGCGCCTTCTCGGCCTCGCCGACCAGGCCTTGGCCTCCGGTGCCGTCGAGGATCTTGACCAAGGTCTGGGTCGCGCTCAGCGAGAACTGCTGGCGCACCAACGCCAGCGCCATCAGCACCCCGACCACCGCGGCGGCGACGCGCAGTGCGCCCTGGGTGCGCCAGAACAGCGCGCGCAGTTCGCGGTCCTCTTGGCAGGCGTCGAGCTCAAGAGTGGAAGCGCGCGCGCAGCCGATCACCACCGCCCACGGGCTGGGCAGCGCGGCGAGGCGGTCGAGGCGTTCGCGCGGCACGGCGAGGCGCGCGCCGCTGAAAGGATTGAGCGGCAGCACCGGCGCGCCCAGGCGTTCGCTCAGCGCTTCGGCGAACCCGTGCACCTGGGCGCCGGCGCCGCCGAGCCAAACGATCTTGGGGTCGAAGGCGTCCATGCGCAGCTGGGCCTTGGCGAACTTGATATTGGCGGTGATCAGCCCGGCGACGGCGCCAACCTGGCGCTTGATCGCCTCGTGCATGTCGCCCGGGGCGCCCTTGCCGAGCTTGGCCACCAGCTGGGTGGCGTCCGCCATCGACAGGTTGCGCATTTCGGCGACCTGCTTGACCAGGTCCTCCATGCCGGGGGTGTTGCTGCGCAGGAAGAGCAGCTCGCCGTCCTGGATCAGCACCAGGTGGATGTGGCCGCCGCCGATGTCGACCACCATGCCCTGGCCCTGCTCGCCGAGCTCAAGCGAGCGGTAGGACTGGTAGAGCCCGATGGCGGGGTGGATGAGCGCCTCGAGGGTGCCGCCCAGGCCCTTGAGGATGCGGCGCAGCTCGGTGAGCAGCTTGCGCTTGGTCACCAGGGTGAGCAGGCGCATGTCGCCGGAGCCCATGCCGGCGACCAAATGCCAGGTGGCGACCACCGGCTCGCTCTCACCGGCGCTTTGCAGCTCGAAGCGCACGATCTTGCCCAGGCGCTCAGCCGGGCAGGGCGGCTGGACCATGGTGCGCAGGAGCATGTCGCCATGGCTGAGCACCAGGCGCACCCGTCCGAGGGGGGTCGGCACCGGGGCCTTTTCGAGCGCGTGCAGGGGGTCGCTGCCGGCCGGCACATCGTAGGACTCAAGCGCGATGATGCGTCCTTTGTCCTCCCGGCACAGGCGGATGGCGCGGCTCGTGACCTCGATGGTGGTGCGCATATCCTCCTGAATAGGGCGTCCTGGGCGGGAATCCACCGGGGAGGGAGCTCGCCCAGGCGCCCCGTGCCCCTGCCCGGGTCACTCCCACGCCTTCACTGGGGGAGAGCGCACCCTGCTTGCACCGTTGCCATGGCCACTTACAGTTGCCAGATACCCTTGCGGCCGCGAGGCGGGAGTTTGCGCTGATGCGGGTTCGTCTGTGGGGTGTACGCGGATCGCTGGCTACTCCGCTGACCTCGGCCCAGGTG
>JAYVMM010000832.1:0-2922 GCA_043758975.1 Planctomycetota bacterium
TACGCTCCCCGCCAGCGAAGGAAGCCATCACCCCCGCTCGGCTGGACTGGGCGCCGCCGACGCTAGCCTGCCGCCATGGAGCACCAGCTGGAGGTCGAGCTGAAGTGGGCGCTTTGCGCGAGCGAGCACGCCGAGCTCGGGCAGCGCCTGGCGGAGATGCTCGGCCCTCCGCGCCAGCTGGCGCAGGACAACCGCTTCTTCGACAGCGCGGACGCGCGCTTGCACCGTCAGGGCTGCAACCTGCGCCTGCGCCTGGAGAACCACGACCTAGTGCTGACCTGCAAGCGCAAGGCAGCGGGCGTCGACCCCCTCGGTGCGCACCGCCACGATGAATGGGAGGAGCGGCTCGACCCCGCGCTGTGGGCGCTGGTGGCAGCGGGCGGTACCCTGCCGGATGCGCTGCTGCCACTGCCGCCACCGCTGCGCGCGGCGCTTGCCGGTTCCGAGCTGCGCGCGCTCGGCGGCTTCGCCAACCAGCGCCAGGAGTTCCACGCCCAGCGCCCAGGCGCACGCGACCTGCTCTGCCTTGACCGCACCACTTTCGCCCCTGGGCGCGTCGACCACGAGCTCGAGATCGAGACCGCGGATCCCGACGGCGCGGCGCCGCACTGGCGGTCCCACCTCGCCAGCTGGGGGGTTACGGTGCGCACGCAGGGTGAGACCAAGTTCGCGCGCTTTCAAGCCCTCCGCCGCGCGCGCCCGGCCGGTGGCTAAGCGGTCTGCCGGCGGCTCGGCGGCTCGCCGGCGGGCGCTCAGGGCAGCGGCGGCAGGGCGAAGGCCGCGAGCGCACCGCTGCGATCGACGGCAATGAGCGCGCCATGCAGCGCCAGCGGCGGTCCGAGCAGCGGCGCGGCGGAGGCGAAGCGCCGCTGCAGCGCGCCGGTGGCGCGCGAGCACAGGTAGATGGTCCCGGCCTCGTCGCTGGTGAGCGCATGGTCGCCGCTCAGCGCCAGCGAGGTGAGCGCGCCGCCATCGGCGGCGAGGGCCTGCGACCACAGCATCTCGCCCTTGCCATCCTTCCAGCCGAGCAGGCGCAGGCCGTGATCGGCGCGCGCGACCAGCAGCTGGCCGTCGGCGGCGCACAGCTGGCGTCCGTCGGCGAGGTCGAGGGCGGGATCATGGTAGAGCTCGAGCTTGTCACCAGCCGCACTGGCGACGCGCACCAGGTCGATACCGGCGACGGTGGGCACCGCGATGATGCCGCCCTTGTCGATGAGCACGCCCGGTCCCGCGCGCCGGGCGGAGAGCGTGGCCACGCTCAGCTGGTGGCCATCGGTTTCATCGAGCTCCTGCAGCTTCTGGTCGTCGAGCACCACCACGCGGTCGTCGTGGAACCATAGCTGGGGTTCGTTGCGCCCGCTCAGCCCGGTGTGGCTCCACAGGTCGCGCTCATTGGTGCGCGCCACCAGCTGCATGGCGCCGACCACGCCCTCAACGATGTAGATCGCGCGCTTGCCGGCCTGGAAGGTCAGCTCGTGCTCGGCCACCACCACCACTGGGCTGCGTCCGCGGTAGAGGATCTCGCCGAAGCCGAAGCCATGCTCGCCGAGCGTGAGCAGCACGGCGAGACCGTCGCTGGTGCCGGTGATCACCCCCTGGGGGGTGGGCGACCAGGACGATGTCCAGCGCGTGGTCGCGCCCGCGCCGGGCGTGTGCGTGGGCAGGCCGCTGTGGTTGAGGCTGGATTCGACCATGCCGTCGGCCAGGCGCAGGGTGAGGATGCCGTCGTCGCTGCGCACCAGCACGGTGCGCTCGTCGACCTCGGCTAGGCGCGCCCAGGTCAGGCCGGGCCCGAGCTGCCGGCTCCATACCAGCGCCGGATGCAGCGCGAGCTGGAGCTGCTGCTCCTGCTCGTCAGGGTTGGCGCCCACCTTGAGCTGCTCAGCGCGGTAGCCGGGCGAGGAAACCTCGAGCTGGCTCTCGGCCCCGCCCAGGCGGCAGAAGCGGCGTTCGCCGGGCGCCAGGGTCGCCGGGCTGGCGACGATGCCGGCGCCGCCGGCGGGCAGCGGCAGGCGCATGGTCACCTTGACCTCGGCGAGCGGGTGCCCGGAATCGCCATCGATCACCTCCAGCCGGGCGGGCAGCAGGGGCGGCAGCCAGTCGCCCGCGCGCGGGTGCGCGGCGCGGAAGCGCGCCATCAGTTCGAGCACCTGGCCCTGCTTCCCGGCCTGCCAGGCCGCGCGCATGGGCACGGTATCGGCCTCCTGGGCCTGGAGCTGGGCCTTGGCCTCGGCCAGGATGGCGCGGGCGCGCTCAGTCGGGGTCCCGCCAGCGCTGAGCACCTGGGCGGCGTCCCGCTCCAGCTGCTCCCAGTTCACCGCAGGATCGGCGGCGGCGCTCTCCAGGCGCGCGGTCGCGGGGTCGACCGCCGCCGCACCGCCCGCCGCCTCCTTGGCCGGGGGCGGCAGCGGCGCATGCACCGGCGCTGTCGGCGCCGCCGGCGCCGCCGGCGGGGCGATGAGCTGGTGGCGCAGCAGATCGCTGGCATTGCGCGCGCGCTGCGCGGCACTGATCTCGTAGGGGCGCTGGAAGATGGTGGTGTACCAGGGGAACGGCCGCCCGAAGTCAGTGAGGAAGAGATCGAGCTGCTGCAGGCGCACGCGGGTATCGATGACGATCTCGATCGGCTCGAGCTGGCTCTCGGCGAGGTAGTTGTGCAGCACCGGGGTGCCCTGCCACAGCGCGACCCCGGCGAGCACCAGCAGCACCACGGCGGCTCTGAGCGTGCGCAAAAAGCGCTTGCGTCCACCGCGGTGCCGGGCGCGCAGCGCGCGCGCCTGGAGCTCCTGGCTCTCGCGCATGTTCGGGCTGAGCACCGAGGCGCGCTGCCAGGCCACCGCCGCCTCCTCGTGCTGACCGGCGGCGGCCAGGCGGTCGGCGGTGGCGGCGATGCTCTCAGCGATCGGCGGCATGTACGAGGAC
>JAYVMM010000833.1:0-1863 GCA_043758975.1 Planctomycetota bacterium
CGGTGGGGGCCGCCCGCCATCGCAACCCGGGCGAGCGCGGCGCGGGCGCTGCCCAGGCGGGCTGTGCAGGTGGTCTCCATGGGTGGTCTCCGCCTAGCCGCGCGCGGCGTCGTATCACGATGCAGGCGTGACTCTTCCGTTGCGCGGCGCGCGATTGCGAGGTATCCCACCCTATGGAGCCTCGGCGCTTTTACGTCATCGCCGCCACCCCCGGTGAGCACGGTCCCTTTACCCTGGACGAGATGCGCGAGGCGCTCGCGCAGGGGGTGATCGAAGGCCATTTCCAGGTGCGTACCGGATTGGGCACCATGCTCGGAACGGTGGCGAGCCAGCTCGCGCACGCCGCGCCCACGCTCTCGGCAGACGCCGAAGCGCGCCGGCGCGGCCATGCGCGCGGGTCGCCGAGCGGCATGGACAGCGGCCAGCGCCGCGCGCGTCAGTTCAACCGCTTCTCGCTGCTGGTGGTGGTAATCATCCTGCTGCTCGCCGGCGCCATGGCGATGGCCCTGCGCCCGGGCGCACCGGTCACCCTGCCGGCCCCGCCGGTGTCAGGGCCCGGGCCCGCACCCGCGCCGGTCGCCGCCCCGCCGGTGCCGCATGGCCCAGCGGCGCCGAGGGTGCTGGCGCCGGTGGTCGAGGCCACCGCCTCGCCCCCACCGCTGCCGCCGCCGACCGCCTTCGTGCCTGCACCCGCGCCGGTGCGCAGCCTGCACCGCGACCTGCTGGTGTGGGACGGCGGCGAGCTCGGCGGCGGCTGGCGCGCGCCCGGCCCGCCGACCCTGGTCCCGCTGCGCGACACCAGCCCAGCGAACGCGCGCCGGGTGGGCCACGCGGTGGTGCGCTGCCATACCGAAGCGAGCAACTTCGCGAATTTCGGTTGGAACTGGCTGGGCTGGTTCCCCGCCGATGCCGGCAGCGATCTCACCGGCATGGGCAGCTTGATCTTCGCCATCCGCATCGTCGGCGAGCCGGCGGAGTCGGTGCGCGTCGCGCTCAACAGCTCGTCGAACAAGTCCTCGAGCAACGAGGTCGACCTCGTGCGCCTGGTGCCGACGGTGCGCGATGGCGCCTGGCATGAGGTGGTGGTGCCGCTTGCCAGCCTGACTGCGGCGAGCCACTTCGATGCGCGCAAGGCCTGGGAGATCAAGATCCTGACCTGGTCAACGGGCACCCGCACCCTGGACATCTACCTCGACGAGATCGGCTTCGCCCGCTGAGAGGGGGGCGAGGCGCCCATGCTCGAGTCCGGCACCCGGCACCCTGCGGGAGGTGCGGCGCGTCCGCTGAGCAGCCCACGCCACCTGGCGGTTCCCCCCGTCGCACGGCCGGCCATGCTCGTGCCCGCCGTGCGCCAGGAGCCGGGCCCCATGACCACACCGCTCATTCAGCTCGAGGCCCTCGCCGCCACCGCGGTGCGGCACGCCGCCGAGGTCCACCGCGTCACCATCGCGCCGTCCAGCGTCAGCATCGCCCTGGTCGATGCCATCCTCGGGCGCGAGGCGGCAGGCAAGCCAGGCCCGCAGGTCGCCACCTTGGCGGCCTGCTATGGCGCCTGGGCCGGGGTGATGGCGGTGCGCGAATATGGCGGCGCCTGGATCGCCCTCGAGGAGCCGGTGGCGCCGCGTCTGCGCATTGCCAGGCGGGTGATCAGCCCGATCGACATCGTCCAGCGCCGGCTGCTGGCGCCTGGGACCAGCCCGACCCTGGCCGCGGTGTTCACCCAGCTGCGCGCCTGGAAGCACGGTTCGCCCACCCCGCTGCGCCAGGAGGTGCTGGCGCAGAACCGCGCTGCCTGGAGCGGGCAGGTGGAACTCGGGCGCTTCGCCGGCGCCGCCGCCTTCCCGCCCGACCGCGCCCAGGCCA
>JAYVMM010000834.1:0-3220 GCA_043758975.1 Planctomycetota bacterium
AGTAGGTCTCGTCCGCGGGCGTCTTCTTGCGCGTGAAGATCTCCTGCTGGCCCGACCACACTTCGTAGCCATCGAGGGTCTGCAGCGCCATATTGAGGATGACCGCCGGGTTGGCGATTTGGGCGCCGCCGAGGTTGAGCAGCTTCACTTGCGGGCCGCCGGTCTCGGTGAGGGATATCTTGTGGTCGATGCAGAAGGCGTGCAGTGCGTCGAGGCAGGGGGTGTTGACGATATGACGCGGGACCGCCGGTGTGCTGGCCGCATCGGTGGGGGCTGGAGCTGGTGCGGGAGGAGTCGGGTCGCCGTCCGCCGAGGGCAGGATCGTGCTACAAAGCGCCAGCAAGAGTGCGGATTTCACGAGGAATCTCAGCATGAGCTCGCCCTTGGTGAGTGCCCCCACCGTGTATTCATCTCCGGGACGCTGTCCAGGTAAGGATCCTGCACGAATGGGCAGCATGTGTGCGCCGGCGCCATGCAGGCCGCCGCGAACGCTGCAGTGGTGATGATCGGCACCGCCCGGCACTGCAACAAGTGGCACGGTGCCGGATCGGTTTCGCCGCAGGGGCGCCAGCCATTGAATGTTATCGGAAGTAAACTAATGTTCTGACATGCCGATGGGAACGCACTCCCGGGGTGGACGCGTCGAGGACCTCGCCGCACCATGCCGCCCCCAGGGGAGCGGCGATCGGGAGCAGCTGCGGGAGGCCCGATATTCCGCTGCGCTGGTGGCGTTGCTGTGCGCCGCCCTGATGTGCTCGTGCACCAGGGAGGTCGCCGAGCGGGATCTCTTCCACCCGAAAGACGTGGTCTTCCTCAGCGCGCCTGCGCAAGCCACCGTGCTGGAGCTGCCACGCGAAGAGGGCGTCACGCTCGCCGGCTGGGGCATCGAACGCAGCCGGCAGCTGCCGACGATGATCTACTTCGGCGGCAATGGCGAGACCGTCGCCGGGTCGTGGGGGCGCCTGGCCTGGATGTCCCGGACCCTGGCGGTCAATCTGGTGGCCTTCGACTATCGCGGCTATGGCGCCAGCAGCGGTGTGCCGGACCTCCGCCACTGCGCCGCTGATGCGGTGGCGATCACCGCGGCGGTACGCACCATGCCGCCCTTCGCCGGCGGGCCGCTGCTGGTCTATGGGCGCTCGATCGGCGGCGGCTTCGCGGTCGCCGCCGCGGCGGGCGCAGCGGTCGATGGCCTGGTGCTCGAGGCGCCGCCGGCGTCCTGCGCCGCAGTGGTCGCCGGCTGGAACCGCAACCTGCCGTGGTACGCCTATCCCTTCATCACCCTGGTGGCGGCGCCGAGCCTCGCCGAGCCGACCCTGCAGCCGGTGCATCTCATCACCCAGGTGCACTGTCCGCTGCTGATCATGCACGGCGACGCGGACCAGGTGATCGACCCGACCCAGGGCCGCGACCTGTTCGCGTTGGCGGCCTCGCTGGATAAGCGCTTCGTGCTGTTGCCGGGCACTGGGCACAACGACATCCGCATCGACGCCGAACCGGTGCGCGGGTCCCTGGTGGATTTCATCGGCAGGGCGCAGCAGCGCGCGCCGCACGACGATTCCACCCGCTAGCGGTGTTTCTGCTACCGACTTCGGCAGCGGTGACGAAGGGGGGCATTGGTGCCCTGCGCCTGCGAATCAGGTCCGATTCGGCGATTGATAGGCCTGGAAACTGTCTAGAGAAAAAGTCACAAGATAGGTAATGGATTCATATTGCGAATACATGTCACAATCGTTCAGAAATCTCGATTTTAGATCATACTATCTTTCATGTAGATAGTAGAGTTCTACTAGGGGACTCCCCGCATGCGCACGCGACCGCCAGTCAAACAGGACGCCATCATCGCCCATGTGCGCGACCTGATCGTGCGCGGGAAATTGGCGCCCGGGGACCGGCTACCGCCGCGCACCACCATCGAGGAGAGCTTCCAGGTCTCCATCATGACCGTGCAGCGCGCCTTCGAGCGTCTGGTCGAGGACGGCTTCATCACCGTCGCCGACGGCCAGGGCAGCTTCGTCGCGGCCGCGCCACCGCATCTCCACCGCTATGCGCTGGTCTTTCCCTTCAGCCCCGGAGAGCTGCACTGGGTGCGCTTCTGGGCCCTGCTCAAGGAGAGCGCGCAGGCCTTCGCCCTGCGCGCGCCGGCGCGCCTGGCCATCTACGAGGGCGTCGAGCGCGACCGCACTACCGCGGGCTTCCAGCGCCTGAGCGAGGATGTCGCGCGCCAGCGCCTCGCCGGCATCATCTTCGCCAGCGATCCCTGGCCGCTCAAGGGCACCGCCATCCTCGACGCCCCAGGCATCCCGCGCGTAGCCTTCTCCGGACTGGCAGCGAATACCCAGGTGCCGGGCATCAGTTTGGGCGGTGATGGTTCCTTCTTCACCCGTGCCATTGATCATCTCGTGGCGCGCGGGCGCCGGCGCATCGGACTGCTGACCGTGCCCGGCCTCTCCGGCGCGCATCTCGACGTCTACCGGGCGGCGCTCGGCGAACGCGGTCTGCCCTACCAGCCGGGCTGGGTCCAGGTCGGCATCCAGAGTGATCCGCAGTGGGCAGCGCACCTCGTGCATGCGATGTTCCGCGGCCCAGCCAGCGATCGGCCCGATGCGTTGATCATCGCCGATGACAACCTGGTCGACCACGCCTGCGCCGGGCTGATCCAGCTCGGGCTGCAGGTGCCAGACGATCTCGATGTGGTGGCGCATGCCAACTTCCCCGTGGTTTGTCCTGCCATCCTGCCGGTGACCCGCCTGGGCTATCGCATCCCCGACCTGGTGGCGGCGTGCATCGACCAGCTCGCGCGCATGCGCGCCGGCGCGGCGGTCCCCGCCATTACCATCATCGCCCCGCGCTTCGCCGACGAGTGGGCAGGTGCCACCCTGCCGGGCGAGCTGCCAACCGGCGCCTTGGAGCTCCGCCCATGATCCGCATCACCTACCTGAACCGGGTCCTGCTCATGGCGCTGCTGGGGGCGGCGCCGCTTGCGGGCGAAGAGCCCGTCGCTCCAGCCACTCCGGGGCCGGCACCAGCAACAGCACCGGCGCCGGCAGACGGCGTCCTGGCACCTCCACCCGAGGCGCCAGGAGCGTCTGCTGCCGGCGCGCCGGCAGTGAAGAAATTCGATCCCGATGCCATCCTGCGCCTGGTCATGGACCGTACCCCGGCGGGCATCAGCCGGCGGCTCGGTCCGGATGCGGCGAGCTACCACCGGACGCCGGCG
>JAYVMM010000835.1:0-3849 GCA_043758975.1 Planctomycetota bacterium
TGAACATCGACAAAATCACGGTAATTGGTGTGATCCGCGAAATCCCGTGATCCTCGCAGGATCAGCGCTTGGTTGATGTGATTCTTGAGATGCCCATTATCAGATCATTGGCCACGACCGTGTTGGCTTCTGCCGGGGCCCTTCTGCCTCCCAAAGCCACCCATGTTCCCGAAGGCGGTCGCAAGTTAGGCGGCACCCGGATTGATCAGGAAATTCTCGTCCCGGTATACACTCCGGTAGCAGAACGAGGCGCTGGCGGCAGGCGCACGGCGCTGGTCGGGGCGGGCGACCGTCCGGCGGCTGAGGCCGCTCACTTGCTCGTATTGAGATCCTGGGCGTGGGCAGTCCACCACTGGAAGCCCTTTTCGATGGCCTGGTCGCGGCTGAGCGCATCGGCGCGCGGATCGAAGCCGAAATCAGCCTTGGTCATCAGCATCAGGCAACGGTTGATGTGCGAACCGGCGACGTTGGCCTCGAGCGCCATCAGCAGGCTGGGGATAGAACTGGTGTAGTTGAGCTTCACCAGCGCCTCGGCAGCGTAGCGGCGCACCCCGGCATCGGCATCGCACAGCGCATCGGTGAGGTTGGGGCCGAGCGCCTTGTCCCCGAGGTTGCCCAGGCCGATGGCGCACATGCGCCGGATGTGCGGGCGCACGTCCTTGGCCAGGCCTTTGACCAGCAGGGCGGCGGCGTCGCTCTGGGCGAGGGTGCCGAGCTCGGTCATGCTGCTGCCGCGGATGATGTCGTCGCTGTCGTCCGAGCGCGCCTTGTAGTCGTTGGGCTGGATCTTGGCGATGCTGGTGAGCACGTTCATCGCGGTGGCGCGCACCTCGTGGTCGGGGTGCTTGAGCAGGCCGTGCAGCACCGGCACAGCGGCCTCGGCCCCGGACACGTTGAGGGCGCTGGCGGCGGCGATGATCTCCGCCGAGGAGCGGTTGGAGGCCTGCAGCCACGGCAGCAGCACCGGCACCACCGCCGGGTCGTTGAGGTGGCCGATATCGGAGAGCGCCTGCAGGCGGGTCGCCGCATCCGCGGAGGCGAGCATGCCGATGAGGCTGCGAAGCTTGTACTGGTATATGTAACTGGCTGCGCGCGCAGCGCTTAGAAGCTGGGAGTCGCTGTTGCCGGTGGCGGCAGCGACGTCCTCGGCGTGCCCGACGGGCCCGGCCAGCAGCAGGGCGGCGGCGAGCAGGGACAGGGCGGCAGGGCGGGCATGCGGCATCATCCAACCTAGCATGGCGGTCCGTACGGCGCCTCCAGGGACGCCGCCCCGGCGACCGAGGGCGTGTGTCAAAGACGGGCGGGCTGGATCAGGCCGCCGCCGCTCAGCTCGGCGCGCAGGTCGGTCTGCGGCAGCAGCACGGTGAAGCGGCTGCCGTTGGCATCGCTCTGCAGGCTGATCGAGCCGTGCAGCACATCAAGCAGCTGCTTGACGATGGCCAGCCCCAGCCCGGTACCGCCGCTCGCCCGGCTGCGGTGGGCGTCGACGCGGTAGAAGCGCTCGAACACGCGCTCCTGATGGTCGCTGGGGATGCCGATGCCGGTATCCTGCACCATCAGGCGTACGCGGTCGCCCTCGGCGGCGGTCATGCGCAGCCACACCGTGCCGAGCGCGCGGTTATAGCGGATGGCGTTGGAGACCAGGTTGCCGACCAGCTGGCGCACCAGCTCGGCGTCGGTGGTCACCGGCAGCTGCTCGGGGGCGTCGAGCACCAGGGTCACCTGCTGGCGCTCGGCGGCGCGAGTGTACTCGTCGATCACCGTGCGTCCGAGCTGGACCAGGTCGGTGGCGGTGGGCCGCACCTCCCAGGCGCCCTGCTCGAGGCGCGAGAGCGTCAGCACATCGCGCACGATCTCGGCTAGGCGCTCCGAGTGCCGGGCGATCTTGCTGACGAAGTCCCTAGCCACCGCCCGGTCGTGCTCGAGGGCGCCGTCGAGCAGGGTCTCGGTGAAGCCCGAGATGGCGGTGAGCGGGGTCTTGAGCTCATGGCTGACCGCGGCGATGAAGTCGCGGCGCGCACCTTCCAGCCGCTTGAGCTCGGTAAGGTCGTGCAGCACCACAACGCGCACCCCGGTGCCGGCGGGGGAGATCAGCGCGCGCAGCTGACGGCGGCGGTGCTCGAACTCGCTGCCGCAGCCTTCGGGCTCGGGCGAGGCGGTCGCCGCCTTCTCGCGCACCGGCTGACCGAGCACGGGCAAATATTCGTAGTAGGGCTGCCCAACCACCTCGGCGCCGCCGGCGGCGAGCTGTCGGAAGGCCGGGTTGGCATAGAGCACGCGGTCGAAGGCGTCGACGCAGGCCACACCCTCGCTGAGTGCACCGAGGGCGGCGTCGAGCAGCGCCTTCTGCCCGGCGATCTCCACCTGGCTGGTCTGCAGACGCTCGCCCATGGCATTGAGCTCATGGCCGAGGTGGGCCATGACATCGGAGCCGAGCAGGCCGGCCCGGCGCGCGAACTCGCCCTTGGCATAGGCGCGCGCCACCGCCACCAGCTCGGCGACCCGGGTGCGGTCGCGCCACAGGTGGGTCATGATGACGATAAAGGCGGCGGCGATGACCAGCCCGGTGGCCAGCCACATCGGATTCGACAGGCGCTGTTCAAGCCCGTCCTCGACCTCGATCGGCGCGGCGATGCGCAGCACCCGCCCGTCGCTGAGCACGCCGGCGACGTAGAAGAGGTCCTTGGCGATCGAATCCGAATGGCGCCGGCTCATGCCGTAGTGCTCGTGCCGCGCCTGCTGCACTTCCGGGCGCGAATTGTGGTTGTCGAGCTTGGCCGCATCGGTGGCGGAATCGTAGAGCACCACGCCGTCAGCGGCGATGAGGGTGATGCGCCGCTCCTGCGGCAGCGCGAGGGTGCGCAGGTGGCTGGCGTCGGGGTCGAGCGCGAGCAGCGCCGCCACCAGGTCGACTTCGGCGCGCAGCTGGGCCGAGAGGGCGTCCGCCACCGCGCTGGTGACCACCGCGTACTGGTAGGCGAGGGCGGACCAGATCACCAGGGCGAGCAGGGCGGCGGCCAGCGCGAGCCAGCGCGCGCCGAGCAGGAGCGAGCGCCAGCTGCCCACGTCAACCGTACTCGGTGAAGCGGTAGCCTACTCCACGCACAGTCTCGATGTAGCGGTCATAGGGGCGGATCTTGTTGCGCAGGTTGCGCACGTGCACATCGATGGTGCGGTCGGTGACCACCGCATCGCCGTCGCCGAGGCGGTCGAGCAGGTCGTAGCGCCCGTAGGCGATGCCGGGGTGCGAGGCGAGGAAGTAGAGCAGCTTGAATTCGGTCAGGGTCACCGGCGCGACCTCCTCGCCTACCGTCACCCGGTGGCGCACCGGGTCAATGATCAGCTTCTCGATCTGCAGGCGCTTGCGCTCACCCCCGCTTGCGGTGTCGTCGCGGGTGCGGCTCAGGCGCACTTTGATGCGCGCCATCAATTCCTTGATGCGGAAGGGCTTGGTGACGTAGTCGTCGGCGCCGAGGCCGAGTCCGAGGACGACGTCGCTCTCCTCGCCCTTGGCGGTGACCATGATGATGGGGATGGCCGAGAGGTTGGCATCGGCGCGCATCACCTTGCACACGTCCAGGCCGTCGCGGTCAGGCAGCATGAGGTCGAGCAGCACGAGGTCGAAGGTGTGGCGGCGCAGCTCGTGCAGGCCATCGTTGCCGGTGCCGGCGACCATGACCGTGTGGCCATCCTTCTCGAGATTGTAGCGCAGTAGGGTCTGGATGTCGGGTTCGTCTTCGATGACCAGGAGGCGTGGCATGTGGGTTGCGCCCTGGCGGGGCGCTCCAGGCGAGGGGTTTACTTGTCGGGGATGATGTCGTGGTGGTGGCGGATGTTGGTGCCGCGGTA
>JAYVMM010000836.1:0-4600 GCA_043758975.1 Planctomycetota bacterium
TCGCCTAGGCGCTCTCGTTAAGCGCTCACAGTGCACCCTGCACCCTGCACCCTGCTCCAGCAGTACTTCTCGATCCTTATTCCTTATCGACATCGATGACCGACGCGGGCTACATGGTCAGGATCAAGCGCGCTTGGCGATGCGCCGCGTCCGGCGCGACGAGAGCGAGCGAGCGCTGGTGGCGGCAGACGCGACCACCAGCGCACCGCGCCCGGTGTAGGAGCGCAGCATGGCCATCGCCGCGCGCCGCGCGGCACCGTCGGCGGCGAGCAATTCGCGCAGCTCCGGATTGCCGTCGAGGGCGGCGGCGAGCGTGGTGAGAGAGGTGACCCGGTGGTCGATGCGCTGCAGCTCCTCGCCGAGGGCGGAGAGCGAGCGCCCGAGGCCCTGCAGCAGCTGGTGCAGGCCCTGGAGCTCCTGCGCGAAATCGGTGGCGTCGAGCGGGGTCGGGGCAGCCCGTCCGCGGCTCGCCGGCTGCACCAGGGAGAGGATCTGCTCGGGCAGCACGTTGTCCTTCAGCTGCAGCAGCTGCTCGGTCGAGAGCCGCAGGAAGGAGCGGTAGCGCTGCACGGTGCGGGCGTTGGGGCGTCCGCCAGCGAGCACCGCGGAGACCGAATCGGGATCGACCTTGATGGCGGTGGCGAGCGCGAAGGTGGTGGCGAGACCGCGGCGGCGGGCCTCCTGCAGCAGCAGGCGGGAGAGGTCGGACGGGTGGCGGCGGATGAAGCGCAACTGCATGGCGGCGTGGTCCCGGGTCGTGCGGGACCGTAAGGCTGAAGAGCTTCAGGCAATACAAATGCCATTTTGAGTCGATTTTAGCGACTTTTTACCCGAAACAGCGTTGCAAGAGTTGCGTATTCGCATCGTTTGAACCTGTTGTCCGCCGTACCGCGCGCAGGGTGGGTGCGTCGATCGGTGGCACCGCCGTGCTGTTAAAAAGGAGCGTCCGAGCACGGAGGATGTCCATGACCCCCGACCCCGATTCCAACCCGGATCTCCACCCCTTCCCGACCCCTTCCCCCCCGCGGTGCCAGGCCGCCGGCGCGGTGCGGCCATGGACCTGAGCGACTGGCTGAATCTGCACGCCGATGCGGTGCTGCTGGGCATCGGCCTGCTGGTGACCCTGGTTGCGGCGGTGTGCGCTGCGGTCTACGGCTGCGAACTGATGCTGCGCGGAGCGCACCGCGTCGGGCGGTGGCGGCTCGAGCAGCTGCACCAGGCGCAGCAGGCGCTGGGCATCCGACTGGAGATGTCGGCACGTGCGCGCCAGCAGCGCGACCACGGCGAACAGCAGGAGGGGGCGCGCCTGCGTCGCGAGGCGGAGGCAGCGGCGCGCCAGCTGCGGGAGCTGCGCCAGCTGCTCGCGGCCCAGGAGGAGGTGCTCCATGCGCGCGCGGCGCGCATCGCCGGGCTCGAAGGCGAGCAGGCGCTCGCCCAGGCGGCACTCGCAGCCGACCAGGCGCAGGCAGCTGAGAGCCGCGCGCGTGCTGCCGCCAGCGCCGCAGAGCGCGACCAGCTGGCGGACGAGCTGACCCAGCGCGACCAAGTCATTGCCCTGCTCGAGCGCCAGCACGCCACCCAGCAGCACGCTGCCGAGCTGGCCCAGGCCGGGTTGGGCGATGCGCGCGCCGAAATGGGCATGCTCGCGCAGCGGCTGCAGGCGGCGGAGGCGCGCTGCGCGCTGCTCGGCGAGCTCCAGGAGGCGCGCGCAACCCCGGCGGGACGCCGAGGTCCGGCGATTTGCCGCTAGGCGGTCCGGTGCTGCGCACGAGGCTGCCTGCGATGTCGGAACGCCTGCTCATCGCCCTGCTCACCGCCATCCAATTTACCTTCATGGTGGACTTCGTACTGATGATGCCGCTTGGGCCGCAGTTGCAGCGCGAGCTGCACTGCGACGCGCAGGCCTTCAGCTTTCTGGTCGCCTCCTACATCATCGCCGGCGGCGTCGCCGCGCTCGGCGCGGCCGCGGTCATCGACCGCTTCGAGCGCAAGCGCCTGCTGCTGGTGGTCTATGCCGGCATGTCGCTGGCGACCATCCTCTGCGGATTGTGCGACCACTACGCCACCCTGCTGTGCGCGCGCATCGCCGCCGGCGCCTGCGGCGGCCTCATCGGCACCTTGGTGATGACCATCATCGGCGCGCGCATCCCCTACGAGCGGCGCGGCATGGCCACCGGGGCGGTGATGTCGTCGTTATCCATCGCCAGCGTGCTCGGCATCCCGATCGGGCTGTGGTTGGCGCAGGGCACGCACTGGACACTGCCTTTCCTGGTCATCGGCGGGGTGGGCCTGGCGGTGCTGGCGTGCGCCGCGCGCATCCTCGAACCCATGCGAGAGCACCTCGGGGAGCCGCGGCGCAAAGCGCTGGCGATGCTGCGCCAAGTGTTCGGCAACGTCCAGCACCGGCAGGCCTTTGCGGTGAGCATGTGCCTGACCTTCGCCGGCTTCTCGGTCATCCCGCTGCTCGCCACCTACGTGGTGCGGAACACCGGGCTGGCGGAAGGCAACCTCAGCTGGCTTTATGGCATCGGCGGCGTGTTCACCACGTTCACCGGCCCCTACATCGGGCGGCTCGCCGACCGCTACGGCAAGCATCTCCTGTTCGCCACGGTGGCGGCGCTGTCGACCATCCCGATCGCGGTGGTGACCAACCTGCCGCCGGTGCCCCAGCTCGCCTGCCTGGCGATCTGCGTGGTGTTCATGATCCTGGTCAGCGGGCGCTTCGTGCCGGCGATGGCGATCATCACCCAGGCCGCCGACCCGGCGGTGCGCGGCGGCTTCCAGGCCTGCAACACCGCGGTGCAGAACATGAGCATGGGCGCCGCCTCGGTCATCGGCGGGCTGGTCGTCCAACAGGAGGCCGACGGGCGGCTGACCGGGTATCAGCATGCCGGCTGGATTGCGGTGGCCGCCACCCTGATCAGCATCGCCCTCGCCCAGCGCCTGCGCCCGATCGCCGGCGGCCAGGCCGCGCCACTCAGCGCGGCCGCTCATGCGCAGCCCATGCCGCCCGCTGAATCCGGGTAGTCGGAGCGGATCTCGTCGCGGGCGGCGGTGGACCTGGTGAGGCAGTTCAAGCGCTCGCCGATCCGGCTGGGAGATCAGAGCTCGACTTCCCAGCGGAGGCTTCCGCGGCACATCACAGCGCACGCCGGAGCCAAGGGGCCTAATTGATGCTATCGCTGCGCTCGGAACTGGTCCGCAGCGTCTCCCACGCACGAAGCTAGCGGATGGTCCGCTCGGCGACCCGACCCTAGCGAAAGCATTGCCGCCAATGTCCATCGACACTTCCGGATGGCTTCGCTTCGCGTCAGTCCTCTGTGCCTTCTGGCGACCGTTCGGGCCGGATGGACGCCATGAAGAATCGGGGGATGAGCAGCATCAGCATGCACACCAGCGCAAAGGATGAGCCGGATCCGCATGAATTGCCGGTATCGGCGGTTCCATCACCTTGTGGACTGGAGTAGGTCACCGAGAGGGTTGAGGTGGTAGTATGGTTTGCCGGATCCTGTGCCGAGACCGTCACCACGGTGGTTCCGGCATTCGAGTTCGAAAGGGCGAACGACCATGCGGTAGTCCCGGTTGCGGTTCCTGAACCGGTGGTCGCGCCTGACAATGCATAAGTCACCGTACTTATCCCTGCCGCATCGCTGGCGGTGCCGTTCACTGCCACATTGGCCACCGCCGTGGTATACGACCCGGTGCTGGATGGCGAGGCGATCGCCAACGTCGGAGGCGAGGTGTCGCAAAGCAGGGTCAACGAAGTAACGGCAAGCGCATTGTTGGAATCGGTAGCGGTGACGATGACGATAGTCTGGCCAGGCGAGAAGGTGGGCAGGAAAGACCACGAGGCGGTACCGGATGCGGTTCCGGATCCCGTAGTCAGCTCCGCTGAGGAAATAATTGACGCTGGTGATGGGAACGCCGCTGTTGGCGGTCCCAGAGATTGCCGCCGAGGTGGAGGTCGACAGCCAATTCGCCCCACTGGTCGGCGCGGCGATGGAGATGGACGGTCCGGTCCCGCTGAGGGTCGCCGCCAAGGTCGTGGTGGCGGTGTATCCAACGGTGGTGTTCGCGGTGACGGTTATGGTGGTGAGTCCCGCATTGAGGTGGGGCGTGAAGGACCACGTGGTTGTCCCGGTCGCCGTGCCGCTTCCGATGGTGGCGCCGCTGAGGGAATAGGTGACCGCGGCGATCCCCGACGGGTCGCATGCGGTGCCCGCAATGAGCAGGTTGCTGGTGGTGGTCAGGCTACCGGCAGTGGTCGGCGCGGAAATCGCGATTGAGCTGCGCGGCAGCAGGGCGACCGTGCCCGCATCGGTGCCATCGCTTGCCCACAGCTGGCTATAGGTATTCCAATTATTGTTCCGACTACATTAAATCAATTCACCACCAACATTCCCAGTAGTTCCCCATTATTCTAAATGCAGTCACCGAAAAGCCGGATTCATCGACTCTAGTAGGAAATCCCCTTATCCCGCCATTTCTGCAGCTGGTAAGCAATGCTAAGCGGTTCTGCCACGGCGACATAACGATTTTTCGAAATTGCGGTCTCACACTCCATGGCGATAGTGATCCAGCAGCTCCTCATGACCGGGGG
>JAYVMM010000837.1:0-1917 GCA_043758975.1 Planctomycetota bacterium
CGCCGGGATGACCGACCGCTTCGCCCTCGACGAACACCGCCGGCTGTTCAACGCCGGGGCGCGCGCACCCGGCGGCTGAGGGCACCTGGTGGGCGCGGACGGCGGTGGCGCCAGCGCGCCCGCACGCGAGAATGCCCACCATGATCACGCTCACCCGGCGCTTCCAGTTCAGCGCCAGCCACCGCCTGCACAGCAGCCAGCTCGATGGCGAGGGAAACCGGTGCACCTATGGGCTGTGCGAGAACATCCACGGCCACAACTACCGCCTCGAGGTCAGCGTCACCGGCACCGTCGATACGCGCACCGGCTTTTTCTGCAACGTCATGGAGCTGGCGGAGGCGGTGCAGCGCCTGGTGGTCGGACCGTGCGACCACCAGTACCTCAACGACCTGGCGCTGTTTACGGGCGTGGTCACCACCATGGAGAACCTCGCCGCGCGCATATGGCAGGCACTCGCCCCGGCGCTCCAGGAGCGCGGCATGCGCCTGAGCGAGCTGCTGCTGGCCGAGACCGACGAGCACTGGGTGCGCCTGCGCGACGGCTAAATCAGGCCGGCCCGCGCGCGAGCGCGGCCTCAGCGGATGGAGAGCAGCCGGTCGATGTTGGTGGTGCGCAGCAGGCGCAGGTTCTGCTCGTTGAGGTTGACCAGGACCAGCTGCTTGCCGTGCTTGTTGAGGTTGACGTGGATCGCCACCAGGTTGGCCAGCCCGGGGCTGTGCAGGGTGGCGACCAGGGCGAGGTCGAGCACCATCAGCTGGCCGTCCTCGCCCACCTGTTCGAGCACCACGCGCGAGAAGCCGAATTCGCGGAAGATCGGATCATCGACGATCTGCAGGCGGCATTCGCGTCCCTGGCGCACGACTTTGGCCATCGAATCCCCGTGTTGCCGGCACGGTAGCGACCGCATGCTGCGGCACTATTGCTGCTTGGCAGTCGCGATAGGGTACTGCGATGCCCGCGCCGGCCTATGCGCTCAGCGAGTCCGACCTGCTGGCTGAATGCCGGGTCGATACCTTCCGTTCGCATGGCCCCGGCGGCCAGCACGCCAACCGCACCGAGAGCGCCGTGCGCCTCACCCATCTCAGCACTGGTGAGGTCAGCCAGTGCCAGGACCACCGCCAACGCGCACGCAACCAGCGCGACGCGCTCGCCCGCTTGCGCCTGCGCCTGGCCGTGCGCCTGCGCGGCCAGGCACAGGTGGCCTGGCTGGCGCCCTACCGCCGCGCCCACGCCATCACCATCGGCGCCCACCACGACTGCTACCCCCAGCTGGTCGCACTCGCGCTCGACCAACTCGCCGCCGCCGCCGGTTCGCTCAGTGCGGGGGCGGCGGCGCTCGGAGTCTCTGCCAGCCAGCTCGCCAAGCTCCTGAGCGCCGACAAGGAAGCGCTGCAGGCCGCCAACGTCCTGCGCGCTGGTTATGGCTTGGGGCGGGTGCGGTGAGCGCTGCCTTCCGTTACGCGGTGGCGGTCGGCGCCAACCTCGGCGACCGCCGCGCTGGCATCGCCGCCGGCGAGCGCCTGCTGCAGGCCTCCGGGCTGGCCGAGGTGGTCGCGAGCGCGTCCCTGTTCGAGAATCCGGCGCAGCTCGTCGCCCAGGGGCCGCCCCAGCCGGACTTCCTCAACGGCGCCTGGGTGGTGACGAGCGAGCTGGGCCCGCACCAGCTGCTGCACCTGCTGCAGGGCATCGAGGTGCGCTGCGGGCGCAGCCGGGAGGTGCACTGGGGCGCACGCAGCCTCGACCTCGACCTCCTGCTGCGCAGTGACGGCCTGGTGGTCGCATCCGGGGTGCTGACCCTGCCGCACCCGCGCCTGGCCGAGCGCGGGTTCGTGCTCACGCCGCTGTGCGAGATCGCCGGCGACTGGCTCCACCCGCTGCTCGGACGGACCATCGCCGAACTCGCCCGCCTGCACGGCG
>JAYVMM010000838.1:0-3297 GCA_043758975.1 Planctomycetota bacterium
TCAGCTCCAACGAGGCCGCCGCGGCAGCCTCGCTGAAGTCGGGCGTGTTCCCGGCCCAGGTCCAGTTCCAGGCCGGCAACTACGTGGACATGGGCGGCCCCACCGGCGCCACCGCCGACGGCATCGGCGACTTCGCCAACATCTTCCCGGCGATGTCCGGCCAGACCGGCCTCACCACGGCCTACCTCCCGGTCGTCCCCTTGAGCCTGCTCCCGCCGACCTGGGACTTCACCGCTCCCAACGTCAACAACTACCTCTTCTCCATCGGCTCGAACTATGAGCTCGCCTTCTGCGTCGCCGCCTATCCCGGCGACCAGGGCGCGGGCATCGGTCGTCGCTGCTTCGCCATCAACACCGGTGGCACGGTGTACGCCACTGCGGCCGCCACCACCAACCCGTCCTCCCTGGTGAACACCTCCGGTAGTCCGGTTATCCCGTTCGGCCTCAGCTACACGCTCGTCGCCGCCAACTTCTCGGTCTACCGCCGCTAAGTCTGACGGATCGTTCATCGACTCGCGCCGCCCCGTGCCAACCGGCACGGGGTCGGCCATTTAATTGGCCCGCCCAGGCTCCGGTGTCACCTTCGCGGCCCTTCGCGGCCCCTTCGCGCCCGGAGGTGTGCGACGCGCGTCAGGCTTGCGGCGAGGGGCGCGGCGGGCACCGTGGGCGGCGATGCCGGGTCTGCCGCTGATCGCACGTCTGTCCGCCTGCCTGCCGATGCTGGCGGTGGCCGCCTACACCCTGTCCTTCTGCAGCGGGCGCATGGTGGTGGTCGAGGGCTCGGTGGCGCTGCTGCTGCTGCTGCCGTGCCTGTGGGCCGCCGCGACGCCATGGCGCCGTCTCGAGGCCGGCCTGGCCGGGTGGGTGGTGCTCGCCGCCCTCGCGCTGGGGGGGTGGATGGCGGCAGTCCAGCTGTTGCGCCAGGAGGCCCTGCCGGCGGGGTGGTGGATGTTCGCGGTGCGTGCCGCCGGGCTCGGCACCCTGCTCATGCTGCTCGCCGGCGGTGCCGATGCGCGCACCCTGGTGCGCCTGGGCGGCGGCGCCGCCGCCTGCGCGCTGACGGTGGGCGCGGTGATGAACGGGTGGCTCGGTGTCATGCATCCGCTGGACACCGACTGCTTCGGCTTCGGCCACATCAACATCCTGGTCAATACCGCCGGTCCGGCCCTGCTCGCCGCCCTGGTGCTGGTGGTGGCGGATTCTCGCGCGGGGAGGCGCCCGCTGGGCCGCGAGCTCGCGGTGCTGCTGGTGGGTGCGCTCAGCTTGGCGGTGATCGTGGTCGTCACCCAGCGCCGCGGGGTGGTGCTGAGCGCCGCCTGCGGCCTCAGCGTGCTGCTGGTGGCCTGGCTGTATCCGCGCCGGCGCGCCCTCGCGCTGACGCTGGTGGCGGTGGGACTGCTGGTGGGCGGGATCTCCGTGGTGCACCAGTTCGCCGGCGCCACCCCCGGACTGCGTGGCGAGCGCATCCAGCTCTACCGCGCCGGCGTCGAGGGGGTGCTGGCCTCCCTGCCGTGGGGCTTCGGCCACTATGGCGCCCTGCACCTGCAGACCGTCGCCGGCGAGGCCGCCCGCCACATGACCGCCAACGGCGGTTACGGCGAGGACGTCCACAACCAGCTGCTCGAAGTGGCGCTCGACGGCGGGCCGTTCGCCCTGCTGCTGGCGCTCGCCGGCCTCGCGCTGGTCGGCTGGCACGTGCACCGGGTCAGCGACCCCGGCCTGCGCCCGGCGCTGCAGGCGCTCGCGGCGGCGGTGCTGGTGCACCTGGTCACCGACAACATCTACGGCACCGAATTCGGCACCCTGTGGTTCGCCTGGGCGGTGGGCACCATGCTCTGCGCGCCGTCCACCGCCAGCGCGCCATGGCTGCCGAGCCTGGCGCACCGGCTGCCGCCGCTGCCGCTGCTCTGCTGGCCGCTCGCCGCCGTCGCGCTGTGGGGGGCGCTCATCGACCTGCACCCGGCGTTGCAGAGCGCCGGCGCCGGCGCCGCCGACACCTTCGCCTGCCTGGAGCGCGCGCGCAATCCGCAGGCGGTGGGGTTCTACGCCGACAGACTGCTGGGCGCCGAGGACCCGTGGCTCGATTCCGGGCGGCGTGAGGCGACGCTGCGCCTCGCCACCGGGATGATGGGCTGGACCACGCGCACCGCGATCTACGAGGTCGATTGCGCACAGCGCGCGCACGACCCCGAGCGCGCGCTGCAGGCAATCGTGCGCGTACTCACGTTCTCGCCGTGCTTCCACCAGTACTACGAGCAGCTCAGCGGGGTGATCGCGGCGCAGCCGCGCCTCGAGCGCCTGCTGCCGCCCACGGTGCGCCTGCGTCTCGCCTACCTGCGCGGCGATCCTGGCCTGCCGCGCCCCGATCTCACCCACCCGCCCGCCACCGTCGGCGAGGCCGCCGACCTCTACGCCGCGCTCTCGTGGGCGATCGCCAACAACCTGCCGTGGAGCGAGATCGAGCGCCCGCTAGGCGAGCTCGCGCGCCGCTATGGCGACCTTCAGGGCGTGGCCCAGCTGGTGGCGATGGCGGTGTGCGCCGCGCCCGAGCGCCCCTTCCCCTGGCTGGGCGAGGTCAGCGGCGTGCTCGGGGTCGGGCTGCGCACGCCTGGGGCAGGGATGATGGCGCTGGCAGTTGCCAGCACGCCGGCGCAAGCACGCGCGCTGCTGCCCTTGGCCGAGCAGCTCTACCCCACCATCATCGATGACTGCCGGCGCGGCACTCTGCACCCGACCAGCGATGCGCAATGGGTCGCGCTGCAGACTACCGTGATCCGGCTGTGGGGTCGTGCGCGCCTGACCCCGCCGGCTGGTCCGCTGCGATGATGGCCCCCGCCGCCCCGGACGCGCCCGGCGCGCCCGGGCCGCTGCGCGCGGCGCTTGCGCGCCTGCCCGCCTGCGTGCTGCCGCTGCTGGCGGCCGCCTACGCCCTCGCCGCGGTCGTCGACCGCGCCCTGCCGGTGGCCTCCGCCGCGCTGCTGGCGCTGCTGCTCCCGCTCGCCTGGCTGCTGATCCAGCCGTCCACGCGCTTGGCCGACGGCCTGGCCGAACGCTGGTTCCTGCTCGCGCTGCTGCTGCTGGCCTGGCTCGCCGGCGTCCAGGCCCTGCGTCCCGAGGCGCTGCCGATCGGCTGGATGCGCTTCGCCGAGCACCTCGCCGCGCTCAGCGCCTGCCTGGCGCTGGCGGCGGGGCAGCTGCCGACGCGCACGCTGATCGCGCTGTTCGGGCGCACCGCCGCGCTGACCGCACTGGCGGTCGCGCTGGTCGACGGCCTAAGTGGACGCCTGGTGCCCTACA
>JAYVMM010000839.1:0-6133 GCA_043758975.1 Planctomycetota bacterium
CGGATCCATGGCTTCCTTCGCATCTATAGCCATTTATACATAAGTATACTCGAAATCAAGTAGAATATGGTATATAATGCTAGAAATTGGTATATATCCCGAGGGAAGCGCGAGCGCTCATTTCTCAAGCGCATAGCACCTATGCTCGACGCCATCCAGCACCTGCGGCGCGAAGCGTGGTAATCGTACCAGGCGAATGTGGAGGAGAGCACCCGGGCACCTGGCCCTGGCGGGCGGTCCGGGCCGCAGAAGTCGAAGGCGGCGCCTAATCGGTTCGTGCTAGGAGCCAGAAAGTATGACATGATGAAGTCGGCAACGCATTAAAAATTAGAGCGTAATTGCTATACTACACCCAGTGTCGACCGACCACGCAGGCCCCCGCCGATTCCCGACATGACCCTCCCATCCTCTTCCTCCGGGCGCACTTGCGACCGCCGCTGCGTGCTGGCGGTGCTGGTGCTGCTTGGCGGGGTCGCCGTCAGGTCTGCCCAAGGCGCGGGTGCAGAGACCCCGGCGACGGCGGCGCGGTCCACCCTCGAGACCACCTATAAGGAGCAGATCTTCCCCCTGCTCACCACCTACTGCATCAAGTGCCATGGGCCGGAGAAGCACAAGGGCGACCTCAACTTCCAGTCCCTGGAGAAGGTCGCCACTGCGCTCACCACGTTGACCGTGTGGCGGGACTGCGCGGGCAAGATCCTGCTGCGCGACATGCCGCCGGACCAGGAGACGCGTCAGCCCAGCGATGCCGAGCGCGACGCCCTGCTGGCCTGGATCAACGGCCTCAAGCGCCTGGCACCCAAGGACCCCGGTCCCGGGGTCATCCGCCGCCTATCGCGCGCCGAATACGCCAACACCCTGCACGACCTGCTCGGGGTCGACCCCAAGGTCGCCGCCGACCTGCCCGCGGACTCGGTGGGCGAGGGCTTCAACAGCACCATCTCGCCGCTGCTGATGGAGCGCTACCTCGAGGTCGCCGACGAAATCCTCGACCAGATCATCAAGCCCGACCAAATGACGGTGAAGTGGAATGCCGGCCAGCTCGATGCGGTGATCGAGCGCAAGCCCGACCCCGGCAAGCCCGAGGGCGCTGAGCGCCGCTTCACCGGCGCGGCGCAGCTGATCGCCATCATCCCAGCGCCGGTGGAGGGTAGCTACAGTCTGCGCATCCGCGCCGCAGGCGAGATCACCGGGACCAAGGAGGGCCCCCGCCTGGAGGTGCGCGCGGACGACCAGATCGTGGGCGAGATCAAGGTCGCTGCGGCGAAATCCCCGGCCAATTATCCGCTCACCCTCAAGCTTCCCGCCGGGCGGGTCCGCCTGACCGTGCAGCTCGCCAACCCGTTGGTCGGTGAGACCGCCGCCCCAGAGAAGGGCAAGGCAGCGGCAGCGGCGCCGGCAGTCCCGGCGCTGCGCGCGGTAACCATCCACGCGCTCGAGGTCGATGGCCCGCCAGCGACGGCGCCCTCGGAGGCGCAGCGCCGGCTGTTCGTGGCCCTGCCGGGCAAGGACCTCGACAAGCGCACCGCAGCGCGGTGCATCGTCGAGGCCTTCGCCAAGCGCGCCTACCGCCGCCCGCCGCGCGCCAAGGAGATCGATCAGCTGGTCAAGGTCTTCGATCTCGCCGACGGGCAAGGCGAGGTGTTCTCCGACGCGATCAAGCTCATGCTCAAGGCGGTGCTGGTCTCGCCCCAGTTCCTCTTCTTCACCCCCGACGAGGAGACCCCCGCGGGCGGCCCGATCGTGGCGATCGGCGGCTACCAGCTGGCGGCGCGGTTGTCGTATCTGCTGTGGTCGAGCATGCCCGACGACGAGCTCATCGCGCTGGCCGAGAACGGCAGGCTACGCGATCCCGCGGTGATCAGCCAGCAGGTGCGCCGCATGGTGCTCGATGCGCGCGCGCACGCGCTGTTCGACAGCTTCGGGGCGCCCTGGCTCGGGCTGGACAAGCTCGAGGAGCAGGCCTTCGACGAGAAGAAGTTCCCGCTCATGGGCAAGGACATGCGCAAGGCGATGTACGCCGAGGCCGCCATGCTGTTCGACAGCGTCCTGCGCGAGGACCTGAGCATCATGACCTTCCTCGATTGCGATTACACCTTCCTCAACGAGAAGCTGGCGAAGATCTACGGCCTCGACGAGGTCAAGGGCTCGGCCATGCGCAAGGTCCAGCTCAGCGACGGCAACCGCGGCGGCATCCTCACCATGCCCGGGGTGCTGGCGGTATCCTCGCTGCCCAACCGCACCAGCCCGGTGAAGCGCGGGATCTGGGTGCTCACCCAGGTGCTCGGGCAGAACCTGCCGCCGGCGCCGATGAACGTGCCGCCGCTGGAGAAGCAGGACACCCACGAGAACGCCGGGCTCAACCTGCGCCAGCGCACCGAGCTGCACCGCAGCGACCCGGTGTGCGCGAGCTGCCACCGCGTGCTTGATCCGATCGGCTTCGGGCTTGAGAACTTCGACGCCATCGGGCGCTGGCGCGAGCGCGATGACACCGGCGGCAGGGTCGATCCGGTGGGCGAGCTGCCGGGCAAGATCAGCTTCCGCAGCCCGCAGGACCTCAAGCGCTTGATCGCCGGGCGCAAGGACGACTTCTGCCACGCCCTGGTGGCGAAGGTCCTCGGCTACGCGCTGTGCCGTCACCTCGACGGCTACGACGAGGTGGTGGTCGATGAGATCAGTGCGGCGGTGGCCAAGGACGGCTATCGCCTGCAGAGCATCCTGGTGCGCGTCGCCACCAGCTACCTCTTCCTCAACCGCCATCTCAATCATTAGGCCACCCGCGAGGTCCGTCATGCGCAAAAACTGGCTCATCGATCGCCGCACCTGCCTGCGCGGCCTCGGCGTCGCCCTCGCCCTGCCCCTGCTTGATACCATGGGCTGGGCCGACCCACCCAAGGGCGGCGCCTTCAAGGCGCCGGTGCGCCTGGGCTTCGTCTACCACAACTTCGGGGTCATCATGCCCGAGTTCTGGCCCGACGCGAAGACCTTCCCCGCGGTGCTGCCCAAGACCCTCGAGCCGCTCAAGCCGGTGATCGACCACGTCCTGGTGCTCGATGGGATGGACAACCTCGAACACGGGCCGTTCCCCGGCGCTGCGCACGGCCTTGAGCTCTCGGGCTGGCTCACCGCCACCCTGCCGGATGCGAGCAAGCGCGGCGAGATCAACATCGCGCCCTCGGCGGACCAGATCGCGGCCAAGCAGATCGGCGCCTACACCGCGCTGCCCTCGCTCGAGCTCGGCACCCACTACAACGGCGGAACCTACATCAGCCAGGAAATGCTCAGCGGCAAGTACTTCAACACCTGCAGCTTCCGCACCGCCAACGAGCCGCTGCCGGTGGAGTGCAATCCCGGCAACGTCTACCGCCGGCTGTTCTCCTCACGCCAGTCGACGCCGCAGAAGCGCGGCGGACCGGCGGTCGATGCCGCCAAGTTCGCGAGCGGCGCCGGCGCCGCTCCAGGCGATGAGCAGACCCTCGACCGCAGCATGCTCGACCTCGTGCTCGACGGTGCGCGCGATCTGCGCGGCTCGGTCAGCCTCGACGATCAGCATTGCCTCGACGACTACCTCGACTCGGTGCGCTCGCTCGAGAAGCGGGTGGCCGCCATCGAGCGCCAGCAGGCGGAGGCGGCGCGCAGCAAGTCGGCCAAGGGCGCGCCGCCCGGCGATGCCAAGCGCTCCGAGCTGATCGAGGTGCAGATCCCGAGCGGACCCTTGAAATGGAGCGAGCACGTCAGGGTCATGGGCGACCTCATGGTGCTCGCCTTCCAGGCCGACCTCACGCGCGTGGTAACCCTGCTGCCCTCGGGCCAGGACCAGGGCATCAACTTCCCCGAGCTCGGCTTCACCGACGCCCACCACGCCATGAGCCACCATGACCGCGACCAGGAGAAGATCGACAAGGTGGCGAAGATCGACCGCTTCCACATGGAGCAGTTCGCCTACATCCTCGGGCGCATGCGCAGCCTGCGCGAAGGGCCCGGGACGCTGCTCGACAACAGCATCATGATGTGGGGCTCCGGGCTGCAGGATGGCGCCACCCACGGCAACAAGCGCATCCCCACCCTGCTCGCCGGCAAGGGCGGGGGCACCCTGCGCACCGGGCGGGTGATCCCCAAGGTCGGCGGCAGCCTCGGCGACCTGCTCACCGCCATCCTCGCGCGCGCCGGGGTGACGGTGGAGAAGCCGCTGGGCAATGGCACCAAGCTGATGCCCGACCTCTCCTGACCCCGCCTTCGCTGCCGCTGCCCCCACCCCTGCCAGTCCGGAGCTGTCATGCGCCACCGTCCGCGGATCCTCCTCGTCTCCTGCTGCTGCCTGGCGCTGGGCGCCGGTGGTGGAGCGCATGCCGCCGCCGCGGCCTCGGCGGCGACGCCGGCCGCCGGCGATGCGCCGCCGGTGGAGGAGATCAAGACCCTGATGTGCGACCGCGGCAAGCTGCTGTTCCAGGACGACTTCCCCGCCGACACCCTGGGCAAGAACTGGGGCGACGCCAAGTCCGAGGGCTTCTCCTTCGAGGAGCAGGCGATGTGCGTCACCGCGCTGCCCGGGGTGCACCCGCCGATGCGCTTCCACGGCATCGCCGCCGATGACGTCATCGTCCAGGTCGACCTCAAGCTCGATGGGGTGGACTGGCTGAGCCTGGGCTGGGATAGCAAGCAGGCGCCGCCGCCCGGGCACATGGAGCGCTTCAGCCTGCGCGCGCAAAGCTGGGAGGACCACCGCGAAGGCAAGCTCGGCACCGACCGCGCTAAGGACACCATCGACAAGATGAATACTGCGATCGCGGTCGGCAGCTGGCACACCCTGGTGTGGGAGATCCACGGCACCGAGCGCCTCGCCAGCCTGGACAAGTCCAAGATCCTCTACGGCAACGCCGACGGCATCGACATCCCCAAGAGCTCGCTGTGGCTGGAGACCTCGAGCAATCCGGGCAAGTACGCCTGGTTCGCCCACCTCAAGGTGTGGCAGGCCACGCTCAAGAGCGACTGGGAGAAGAAGGGCAAGCTGCAGGTGCTGGAATACATGAAGAAGCGCTCGTGAGGAGGCCCTGACCGGAGACGCGCGCCGGACGCTAGCGTCCGGCGACGCTGGCATCGGCGCATAGGCGCAGGCCGAGGCTGTTCCAGCGGCTGCCGGGGGCATTGCCGATGCGTTCCGCCGCCCGGCAGTACCAGCAGGCCTGGGCCCAGCCCCCACCGCGGCAGACGTGGTCGGTGCCGGTGGCCGGCCCCAGGGGGTCGCTGAGCGGGCCTTTGGGGTAGTCGCCGTACCAGTCGCTGCACCAAGTCCAGACGTTGCCGATCATGTCATGAAGGCCCCAGGCGTTGGCGCGCTTGCCCTTGACCGGGTGGGTGGCCGAGAAGTCGCTGGGATGCTGGCGTTCGCTCCAGCTGCTGGAATCGATGGCGGTGGCGAGATCGGCGGGGACACCGGAATTGCCGCCGTACCAGGCGATGTCGTCGAGCACCGGGCCGTCGTTCTGCCCGCGGTAGACGATGTCGCCGGCATAGGTCGCGGTGGTGGTGCCGGCGCGGCAGGCGTATTCCCATTCCGCCTCGCTCGGCAGGCGGAAGCGCGCCGCGGCCTGCCGGGCGGCGAGTGCTTCGAGGAAGCGCTGGCAGTCGAGCCAGGACACCTGCTCCACCGGGCGCTGCGGATCGCCGGTGAAGTTGCTCGGATTCCCACCCATCACCGCCTGCCACATCGCCTGGGTGCAGGTGCTGTCGGCGAGCCAGTAGGGGCGGGTGAGGGTGACCTGGTGCGCAACTTCGCTGGCGATCCAGGCGGCCTGGATACCAGCGCCGGCCACCGCCGCCGCGCGCTCAGTCTCGCTGCTGCCCATGGTGAAGGTGCCGGCGGAAATCAGGCGGAAGCGCTGGGTGGTGCCGGCGACGGCGAGGTTGGCCCAGGCACCCTGCGCATCCGTGCCCGAGGCCGTCGCCCAGGCCGGGGCGACCGGCTCGCCGGCAGCGAGTGCGCCGGCGAGCCACGCGCAGGCGAGGAGCGCCGTGCAGACGGCGCGCCAGGACAACGACCACGCGCGCGGTAGCATGGAGCGAGTGTCCCAGTGCCGGGCGGGGGTCAAGGCAGCGGGCCCAAGCGGCTGCCGCTCGAAGACTAGCGCTGATA
>JAYVMM010000840.1:0-2477 GCA_043758975.1 Planctomycetota bacterium
GTCATCATGCAGCGGAACCAGTGGTGGGTCGGGCCCGCCACCTCGCTGCCGCGCAGCACCACCAGGCTGAGGTAGCGGCGGTCGTCGCTGGCCAGGTTGAACGGGCGCGCGAACAGGCGCATGCAGGCATCGCGGTAGGTATCGGGCTTGCTCGGCTCGACCGGCAGCTCCATGCGCCCGCCGATCCCAGGCAGGAGCCCCGCGGGCAGCGCCAGGCTGGCGCCGGGGGTGAAGTCGAGAACCAGGGCGTTGCTGCGCTGGGCGCGGTACCATGGCGAGCGCCAGCCGAAGCCGCCATCGGCGGCATTCAGCCGGCTGGTGGTGGTGGCGAAGGGATAGTCGAAGCCGTCGTAGCTGATCAGTTCGCCGTCACCGGCAATGCCGGCACTGAGCGCGAGCTGGGCGGCGATTGAGGCCGCCGAGGCCGGCAGCGCCTCGCCGATGTGATCGTCACCACTGCGCAGGCGGCGGCGCTCGCCACGGTGGAGCAGGGTGCCGGGCCCGCCCTCCGGCGCGCTCGCCCCGCGCCATGCCACCGCGCCTTCGAGCACCTCGAGCTCGGTGACGCCAGCGGCGGCCACGGTGACGGCGAACTCGGTACCGAGGTCGGTGATTTCCGCCATCGGGGTGCGCAGGATGAAGCCGGCGCTCTGCCGCTCGGCGCGCACGCCGAGCGCGCCGTGCAGGCAGGCCGCCGAGCCGCCTGATTCCAGGCGCACCCCAGCGGGGCCCTGCAGCAGCAGCTCGGCGCCGCCGCTGAAGCGCACCAGGGCGCGCCCACTGATCAGCTCAAGGGTGCCGGCCACCAGGCGCGCGCCAGCCACCGGAGCGTCGCCCTGCCACTGCGCGTGCTCGGCGAGCACCAGGGTGGCGACCTGAAGCGCCGCCGGCGCCGGCAGCTGTGCCAGCGTCGGCTCTGGCGGCAGCGGCGACGCGCGCCAGCCGGCCAGCCAGAGCCCGCCCAGAGCCAGCGCCACCAACGCGGCGGCGGCGGTAGCCCACGGCCAGGCCGGGATGCGCGGTGGCCCTGCCACCGCAGCGGGCTGCGCCGCCGGGGTCAGGCGCTGGCGCACGCGCTGCGAGAAGTCCTGGCGCGCATCGTTGATGCGCCCGAGCGCGGCCGCGGCGAAGCGTCCCGGCGGCTCGCTGGCGAGGGCCAAGGCGAGCAGGCGGTGCTCGACATAGCGCTCGGCCAAGCGCGCGGCCGCTGCGGGATCGCTGGAGAGCTGGCGCTCGAGCACGGCGGCGCCGTCGCCGTCGAGCTCGCCATCGAGGAAGTCCTGCCAGCGCTCCGCCAACGCCTGCGCCTGCGCGTCAACAGCGCCGGGGTCAGGAGCGGAGTCGGCAGCGTCGGTATCGCCAGCGCCAGCCATCAGCCCCCCTCGCGCGCCAGGCGACGCACCAGACAGCCGTGTAGCTGCTCGCGCAGCTGGAACAGGCGCTGCTTGATCGCGCCTTCGCTCACCGCGCGTGCGCGCGCCATCTCGCGCAGCGGGACCTCGTCGGCGTAGCGCTGAGTGAGCAGCACACGCGCATCGCCTTCGAGGCCGGACAGGCAGCGCCGCAGCGCCTCCAGGCGCTGGTCGTCGCGGTCGTCCATCGCCAGCGCACGGCGCTCGAGCTCTTGCCAGAGGGCGTGCGGGAAGTAGCGCTCGTGGTAGTCGGCAAGGCGGCGCAGGCGGGTGAGCTCAGCCATCACCTGGTAGCGCGCGATGGTGAACAGCCAGGCGCGGAAATCGCCTCCGGGCTTGTAGCGCCCGAGGTTCTTGATCGCTTCGACGAAAGTGGTCTGCGCCACATCGTCGGCATCGGCGCCGGCGGGGCAGCGCGCGGTGATCCAGGCCCGCACCGGCCATTCGTAGGCGCGCACCAGCTCGCCGATGGCATCGTCCTCGCCGGCCTGGGCGCGCTGGATCAGATCATCGTGGTCGGCAGGAGCGGTCATCGGACATCCAGCGGGCATGAAGGGGACACCAGGGATAGCACGTGCGTGGGCTAGGTTACCCTGGAAACGGCCTGCAATCGTGCGCTGCGGCACAAGTCATATTACGATAAATGCTTAGAGCGTGGCTTGCGGTTGCCCTGCATGGGTCTCGGCATTCCCTTCCGGTGAGCGGCAGCCGGGATTGCAGATACGCTCGGTACATACCGCAATGGCTATACGACTGCACTTCAATCCACGAATTTGCCTAGACGTACAATGACATAACTAGAGTTCTGGTTCTGACGACAAGTTCGGTCCCTATCTGGGCACTGCGGCCGGTAGTGGTATCGTCAGGATCCTGAATCCTCTACTTGCCGACAGTAGGGTCCGAAGGAAGCGCAGGCAGTCCACCGTATACGAGACGCCTGTCTGTCTCTGATTCCTGGGATCCAACAGATAATTCGTCCGGATCTTTTTTCGCCCGTTTCCGAGCGCCATGATTCACGCTTCGACGAGCCGGTTGGACCGGCAGACATCCTGCCGAGACCAGAGC
>JAYVMM010000841.1:0-2643 GCA_043758975.1 Planctomycetota bacterium
GGGCGCGGGCGCGCGCGCGGTGCCGGCGACCAGTGCCGGCGTACCGAGCGCCGCTGGCGATGATGACGACGAGGACGACGAGGACGACCCGCCGCCGGGCCCGCCGCCGGCGGCGCCCGCGCATTGAGCCCGCTGACTCGCCCCGCCCCGCCCCGCTCGGAGAGCTCCATGACCACCCGCCCGCCCGCCGAGGACCGCCTTGCGCCCCAGCTCGCCGCCGCGCGCATCCTGAGCATCGGCATCGGCCTGCTCGCGCTGGTCTGGGCGGCGGTGCTGGTACGCGATGGACGCGTGCTCGAGGCGGTCCTGTTCGCAGGCATCGGGGTGTTCGCCAGCGCCTGCCTGTTCCTCGTGCTTGGCGGGCTGCAGGCCCTCCTCGCCCTGGCCGAGGTCAACCGCTACCGCGCCGAACGCGACCAGGAGCTCTCCACCCTGCTCACCGAGATCCACCGCATGATGAAGGAGGCGGGCTGGGAGACCGGCACCGGCGCGCAGCGGCGCTCGGGCGTCTTCCAGTCTTCGCAAATGCCCTTCACCCCGGACGTCGACGGGGCGCTGACCGGCAAGCAGCCGTCGGTCACGGAGTAGAGCAGGGGCAGCCAGGTCCGCTCACGAGGCGGCGGGAGCCTCGGCTGGCGGCCGCGCAGGTGGAGCCCGGCGAGTGCCCAGGCCAAGGCGCGCGCCGAGGGCGTTGCGCAGCGGGTTGGTGTAGTGCTCGGTCAGCCGTGCGAACAGCCAGGCATAGGCGTTCAGCAGCAGCACCACGCCGCCGGCGAGCAGCCAATGCGCTGCCTCATGCGGTGCGCCGCCCAGGGCGATGCCCGCATACTGTGCCCCCAGCGCGCTGACCAGCATGAGCATGGGCTGGTGGGTGAGGTACAGGCTGTAGGAGTAGCCGGCCAGCCGAGTGCACAGCGGCCACGCTGGCTGCTCGGCGAGCGAGCGGCGGTGCATCAGGCTGAGCAGGAGGAGCGCGAAGGGGACGGCGACCACGAGGGAGGACAGGTAATCATACGACCACGACCCCGCATGGAGGCTCACGATGCGGTTGGCGAAGAACATGGCGACCACGACCACGACCGCGGAAGCGCTGGGCCAGGGCAGCGGCGCGCGCGGGATGAGGCGTACCACCACGCCGAGCAGCCAGAGCGAGAAATAGGCGAGCAGGATCGGATAGAGCATGACACCGACGGCGGCCGCCAGGAGTCCGGCGGCGATGCGTGCGAGCGGGCGCACGCCCGGCAGTGCGGCGATGAGCACGAGCGGGAAGAGCATGTAGTACCACCATTCGAAGGACAGGCTCCACAGCGGCGCGTTGCTGCCGAAGGTCTCGCAGGCTATCAGCTGCAGATTAGCGGCGTTGCCGGCAAGCTCCGCCACATGGAGCCGGTCGACGACCGAGCTTTCGACCACTGCCGGCATGCCGCCGGAGTACAGTCCGCCGGGAGGGAGGGCATGCACCCCGATCCAATCGAGCGCACCGCCGACCAGCAGCGCCGGGATGAGCACAACATAGATGCGGGCGAAGCGGTTGAGCAGGTAGCGTGGCAGCGAGAAGCGCTGGCCGAGGTAGTCGCCGATCGCCGCGCCGCCGACCAGGAAACCGCTGAGCACGAAGAAGATGGTGACCGCCTGGTGGCCAAAGGTGGTCACCAGGTAGAGGGCGGAAGCGAGCGGGGTGTGTTCATCCGCTGGAAGGTGCGACCATTTGGTGAAGTACTGGTAGCGCACATGGGTCAGGACCACCAGTTCGGCGGCGATCCACCGCACCAGGTCGAGGAGCGATGAGGTCCGCGGGCTGAGGCGATCATAGAAGTACATGGAGAGCGCTCGACCTTGGTGATTGCTGTGGCTGCTGGTGGAAGGCGGCTGCGGCCCTGGCGGGGTCGCGGTGCCTACCGCTATGTACAAACCCGGTCCCACTGCCGCTCCTGGAGCCGCCCAGGCGCCTCGCCGCAGGCCATACTAGAACCGCGACAACCGGGGCAAGGCCGCGCCCCGCAGTCCGTAACAACTGATGAGTATGCGGGAGGGCATGGGGTCGGATGAAGAGGGCTGTACGCCTTGAATCTCTCCGATCCAGCATTGAATGCGCAAGCGCTCTACCGATTATCGGAGAGCACCTTTCCGCCGGAGCGGATCTGCTCGAGGCGGATGTACTCCTGCTGCACCGCCCCTGGCAGGTTCGCCGGGCCGGGAAAGGCCTTGATGTAGGCCAAAGACCATTCGCGGGCTTTTGAGTATTCGCGGCGCAGCCCATTCGTGGCTGCCTGATCTCGAAACTGCATCTTGACCTGGTTGTCGCAATAGGCCGAGTACCTGTCCATAAATCCGAGATTCTCGCTGCGCGTCCGCGCGAGGAGGGTGGGCCCATCCATGGTCTTGGCCTGCGCATCGATGGCATCGAGGACCTGGCGATCCCGTCCCCATTCGTCGACGACTGCGGCATCTTCAGCGGCAGCGAGGGCAACCATGGCCCGTGCGAGGACGACCAGTTTCATGGACGCTGCCCCCTATCCAAAGGCAGGCGCCAGAAGGCGTCGGAATAACGCTTTCCTGTTGGCGCGGCAATAGCGGTCGCGCGAGGTTCCGGACATCCAGCTCGATGTGGCTTTTATTGCGGATCACCTACGTTCGGTCGGC
>JAYVMM010000842.1:0-5193 GCA_043758975.1 Planctomycetota bacterium
AGTGGGTGATCCCTGCGGTGATCGCGGAGCGATAGGAAGGTATCGAATATCAAGGGGTTACACAGCGGATGTCCTGTCTCTAATGCGACGTTTAGGATCACCTGACGGAGCGGCCCAGCTGACGAGGTGCCGACCCAGGTGGCTGGCGATGTCCAACCTCGCAGGACGCACACGGCATCGCAACCTGCCCCTCAGCTGGTCACCCGCGCGCTGCCCCGCTGTCCGTCCAACCGCCCCTGCTCGGCCTTAGCCGAGTACGTGCCTCGCTGCGACCAGGGGTGCGGGCCAGGCATGTCGGGCACTTTCCCGATGCACACCGGCGTCTCCAGGGCATGCTCCGGACCGCCGCCGGAGAATCCCACATCCGCGCTCCCGACCTCCGGAGACCTTGGTGATGTCCCCCCCCATGCACGAGAACCCGGCCATGACCACCCGCACCTCCCCGACCCGTGGCGCAGCCTGGCGGAGCGCTGCGCTCGGCCTCGCCCTCGCCGCCCTATTCCTGGCCGCCTGCGGCGAGAGGCGCACGGTGGTGATCTATCAGCAGTCGCCCCCGCCGCAGACCTTCGTCCAGCCGGCCCCGGTCTACCAGCCGCCGCCGCCCCCCCCTCCTCAGCCGCAGCCCGTGGTGGTCGAGCAGCAGTGGAACGACGAGGAGACCAACGTCGTCATCTACCGCGAATATTACGGCTGCAGCGAGGACGAGATCTACGCCATGCCGCACTACCGTCGCTACTACAACGTCGACAACGACGACCTCTTCTTCGTCTGCTTCGTCGCGCGCCATGCCCAGGTCAGCTTCGATGTCGCCTTCAACCAGTGGTACTTCGGCTGCGGGCGCGACTGCAACCGCATGGTGGTGTACTACCGGGTCGATCCCGGCGTGTTCTTCGTCTACTCGCCGCCCGGCTACGCCTATCCGCCGATCTACGCTCATTCCTACGCCTGCTACCACAACCAGCAGCTCGCCGGCGCCAGCTTCTCCTCCGGTGAGTACCACGCCCTGGTCTCGCTGCGCATCGGCGTCGAATACCAGGGCACCACCACCGACATGTTCTTCCGCAACACCGCGACCTACGGCGGCTCGCCCTCGCGCGTGGTCTACCAGAACCGCGAGCGCTGCGGTACCGGCGGCCAAGGCTGCGCCGGTGCGAGCGTGCGTGTCGGCGTACACCCGTGGACGATGTCGGCCGGCGCGCGCGCGCAGTGGCGCCAGGATGACGCCAACCGGCGCAGCGCGCACGAAGCGCCCTTCCGCGAGCAGCACCGCGACAACCTCGCACGCGTCCAGCGCGGCGAGGGCGCGCGCCCCGGCGAGGGCGATCGCCGGCCAGGCGAAGCCGAACGCCACCCGGGCGAAGCCGAGCCCCGCCCAGGCGAACCCGGCGGCCCAGCGCGCCCGCAGGACCAGCATCTCGCGCGCCCGCAAGGCGACCAGCGCCAGCCGGGCGATCGACCGCAAGGCGACCGTCAACAGGGCGGCGACCAGCGTCAGCAGGGCGAACGTCAGCAGGGCGGCAACCAGCGTCAGCAGGGCGGCGACCCACGTCAGCAGGGCGAACGTCAGCAGGGCGAACGTCAGCAGGGCGGCGACCCACGTCAGCAGGGCGAACGTCAGCAGGGCGGCGACCCACGTCAGCAGGGCGACCGACCGCAAGGCAGCGACCAGCGTGCCCAGACCCAGCACCAGCAGGGTGGCGGCGATCCCGGGCACTCCTCCCAGGCAGGACAGCAACAGCAACGCAGCCAAGACAGCCGCCGCCCGTCGGATAGCCAGGGCGGCAAGGATCGCGATAGCAAGTAGCGCCGGCCCGCCGGAGCCGGTCGCGCATGCCGACGGCGGGGGTTGAGCGCCGCCGCGCGCCGGCCAGGATCGGCGCGCCGGAGTCGCGCCATGGACCAGCTGACCGATTCCGCTCGCCTGCTGCCCCTGCTGGGCATCGTCGCTGGCGAGCTGCTCGCAGTGGCGCTGACCGCCGCCGCCATCTACCTCGTGCTCTCGACCCTGCTCGGACGGCTCGCCTCGCTCGGGCCGAGCGCGGCAAACAGCTACCTGACGTCGTGGCGTGCCACCCTGCTCCGGGTGCTGCGCTTGACCGCCGTCCTGCTCTGCCTCGGCCTGCTCGCCGGCAACACCTACCTGGTGGTGAGCGGGATCGAGGTGCCGCAGTACACCCGTGAGCTGTTCGCCGGCATCACCCGTGAACGCTGGCTCCATCTCGCATCCGCCGCCGGCGAGATGATCGCCATCGCCATCGCGGTGGCGGTCGGCCTGCGCCTGCTACGCGCGCTGGTGCGGCGCGCCGCAGCCGCAGCGATGCGCCTGGAGCTGCTCGCCTCGCATGGCCAGGGCCTCACCGCCTTCTTCGCCGGCTTCGACCACACGCTGGTCAATACCGCCTGGCTGCTGGTGCTCTACCTCGCGCTCGTCATCGCCGGGACCTGCTTCGAGCTGCCGGGCCAGGCGCTGGCATGGATGGCCAAGGCGATCACCATCTACCTGGTCATCGCCATCGGCGTGCTGGTCATCCGTGCCACCGCGGTGATCGTCGACACCCTCGATGCGCTCAGCCGCGGCTACGCTGAAGGCCGCGGCTGGCTGCACTTCTACGACCGCCTGCGTCCGTTGGTGCCGCTCTTCCGCCGCTGCCTGGAGGCGGCGCTGTGGACCGGCATCGCCTCGCTGGTGGTGGTCCAGCTCTCGCTCCTCGCCTTCGTCGCCGACTTCGGCGCGCGCGCGATCCAGCTCATCGGCATCTTCTTCCTCGGGCGGGTGGTCATCGAGGTCGGCTACCTGGCGATCAGCCGCGGGATCAACGCGCAGGCCGCCACCGACGATCAGGAGCGACGGCGGCGGGCGACGCTGGTCCCTCTGCTCTGCAGCGTGTTCCGCTTTGCCTGCTATTTCATCATGTTCATCGTCGCCCTGCCGGTGGTCGGCCAGAACCCCACCCCCTTCCTCGCCGGGCTGACCGCCCTCAGCGTGGTGATCGGCTTCGGCGCGCAGTCGATGATCTCCGACCTCGTCGCCGGCTTCTTCATCATCTTCGAGAACGTCTACCTGGTCGGCGATATCATCGAGGGCGCGGGCGCGCACGGCCAGGTCGAGGCGATCGCCTTCCGCACCACTCGCCTGCGCGACCAGGACGGACGCCTGCACATCATCCGCAACGGCGACATGAAGCAGGTGATCAACTACTCCAAGGACTACATCAAGGCGGTGGTGGCGATCGAGGTGCCCTACCAGGCGGACGTGCGCCAGGTGTGCGCGGTGCTGCACCAGGCCGGGGCGCAGCTGCAAGCGGAGGATGGCGATGTGCTGGCGGCGACCGAGATCGATGGCATCACCGGCTTCGGCGGCGCTGCCCTCACCATCCGCACCTCGACCAGGGTCAAGCCGGGTTGCCACCTCGCGGTGGCCGGGCGCTACCGCCTGCTCATCAAGGAAGCAATGGACGCGCGCGCCGCCGCCCTCGCCCTGCCGCGCGCGACGCTGGTGCCGCCGCTGCCGGCGGCAGCGGCTGGGCCAGGCGCGCCGGCGCTGATTCCGGCGGGCTGAGGCGCGCGCGCACGCGCAATCAGCGTCCGGCTTCGCGGTAGATCGCCCGCACCTCCGCCTGCTCGGGATCGTCCCACCAGGCGCGGAACAGCAGCACATCGCCGCGCGCCACCGCCGCGACCAGCTCGGGGTGGCGCGCCGCGAGCGGTCCGTCGTTGACGCACAGCACGCTGAAGGCGGCGGGGTAGAGCGAGCGCGCGAGCGCCGGCGTCGACGCCCAGCCGCCGCGCAGCTCGCTGTAGGGCGCCGAGCAGGCCCAGTAGTCGGCGGTCTTCTGCTCGGGGATGAGCAGCACCTGCGGGAAGGCGGCGGCCAGGCCGCGGAACACCTCGGCGGACATCGCGCCCTCGGCCTGGTTGCGGCGGTCGACGTTGGAATCGACATAGTAAAGAGAGCAGCCCCAGCGCTCGCTGGCGTAGCGGATCTTCGCCGCCAGCACCGCCTGCTGCTCGGCGAGCGGCACCTCGAGCTGCTCGGCGGTCCCGCCGTAGGCTGGCAGCACCGCGCGCTGCGGGCGGATGCATACCCCGGTGCGCAGGCCGGCGGCGCGGAATTTGGCGAAGAAGGCGTCGATCAGCGGCACCATCTCCGGCGGCAGGCAGCGCGGATCGCCGATGTAGCTGGTGGCGTGCGGATATTCCTGCCCTTCGCTGTCCCACACGATCACCCCCTGCGCGCCCATGCGCGTGAGCACCTCCACGCTCTTGTCGGCGTAGGCCGACAGGCGCTCGGCGAAGCGCGCGCGGCCCTGCTCGCTGGTGGTGTCGATCTCGGGCGCGTTGAGGAACCAGCCGCGCGGATTGGCGGGGTGGTGCGGCACGCTCGAGCTGAGCATGAGCATGCCGAGCGGGCGACGGTCGCTCCAGGCCAGGGTCGGCGGATGGGCGGCGGCGAAGCGGCTCAGCAGGTCGCCCGCCAGGGTGGCGGCGGTGGCGCCCAGGGGACCGAAGCGCAGGCTGATGCGGTAGCGGTCGCTGCCGCCGGGGGGGATCGGGCGCACGATGGTCGGGTGGCTGGACGGCAGGCTGGCGCGCCGCCCGCTGTCGGCCCACAGCGGGAAATGCCGGCTGGCCGGGCGGTCATTGGCCCATGGGCAGCCGAAGGACAACCCCTGGGCGAGGTCCTCGTTGACCAGCGCGAGCACGCCGTGCTGGTGGCTGAGGGTGAGCACCGATGGGGCGCCCAGGTTGGTCATAAGCAACGGCGTGTTGCCATCGTACTCGGACGGCGCCGAGGGCAGCGCCAGCTCGAGCAGCTGGAGCTGCAGCGCGCCGATGGCCCTGCTGCCGCGGTTGCTGATGGTGAGCTCGAGGGTCAGGCGGTCACCGCCTGCGGTGTAGACGCAACGCAGCGCGCCCCAGGGGAAGCTGCGCACCACCGCCTGCGCCGCCGCATCGATGGTGAGCGCGCCCTGCTTCATCTCACCGGGCGTGACCCCGCCGTCCTCGCCGACCAGCGCGACACTGTCGTTCCAGGTCGCGCCCAGCACGCCGGACTGCAGGTATTCGTCGCCATGCCAGCTGATACCGGCCAGACCCTCGGCGCCGAAGCGCAGGGCGACGCCGTCCTCGCCCGCGCTGACGCCGGCGCCGGCGCCGCAGCCGAGGGCGATGACGGCGAGGAGGACGGTCAGA
>JAYVMM010000843.1:0-4071 GCA_043758975.1 Planctomycetota bacterium
GAATTTTTTACTCAATAGCAAATACACCATAGTCTTATATCTAAAAAGTGGAGTCATACTCTCACTTGCCGATGCAGAAGCGGGCAAAGATCGCGTCCAGGACCTCATCGGAGGTGGAGGCGCCGAGCAGCTCGCCGAGCTGATCGGCGGTGGTGCGCAGATCCTCGGCGAGCAGTTCGTCGGCAGGAAGTGAGGAGACCAGGCGCGCGAGCGTCCCGGTTGCGGCGGCGAGCAGGCGCTGCTGGCGTGGTTCGCCGCCGCCCACCGCGCCCAGGCGGGCGGCGACCAGGCCGGCGAGCTGGACGCAACCGACGCCGCTCGCGGCGCTGACCGCGAGCACCGCCCGCGGGTCGGTCTCACCGAAGTCGCATTTGGTGGCGATCACCAGGGTGCGCTCGGCGGGCAGGCCGTGCGCATCGGCGAGGCGGGCATCGGCAGCGGAGCAGGCGAGCAGCAGCGCCGCCCCAGCGCTGGCGGCCTCGCCGGCACGAACCGCGTTGCGGTCGAGTGCGCCGTGCTCGACTCCGTGCTCGAGCCAGCCAGCGGTGTCGACCAGGCGCACGCTGCGCTCACCGAGCAGCCAGCGCGCTTCCAGCCAGTCGCGCGTGGTGCCGGCGACCGCGCTGACCAGCGCCGGCGGCGCGCCCGCTCCGGTGAGGCGGTTGAAGAGCGCCGATTTGCCGGCATTGGCTGGTCCCACCAGGCACACCCGCGGCTCGGCCTCGAGTTCGTCGGCGGCGATGATCCAGCGCTGGAGGATGGCCTGCAGGGCGGCGAGCTCGCGCTGCAGCTGGCCGGGGTCGTAGGCGCGCACGTCGCCCTCGTCGAGGAAGTCGAGGCCGGCCTCGACCTCGGCGCGCAGGGCGAGCAGGCGCTGGCGCACCTCGGCGAGCTCCTGCGCCAGCGAGCTGCGCAGGCGTGCGAGCGCCTGCGCGGCGGCGGCGGCGCTCGGCGCCTGGCTGAGCGCCAGGATGGCCTCCGCGGCGATCAGGCTGAGGCGACCATTGGCCAGGGCCTGGCGCGCGAAACCTCCAGGTTCGGCCCGTTCGGCGCCACCGGCGAGCAGCGCGGCCAGCGCCAGTTCGACCAGGTCGCGGCTGCCCGGCAGGGTGATCTCCAGCACATCCCAGCCGGTGAAGCTGCGCGGGGCGCGCGCAAAAAGCAGCCGGCAGGGGCAGCGGCCCGCAGCCAGCGGCCACTCCGCGGCGACCACCCGCCAGGGCGGGGGCACCGTCAGCCCGGCGCGTTCGGCGATGGCGAAGGCCGCAGGTCCGCTCAGGCGGATCACCGCGCTCTCGCCGCCGAGGGCGGTGGCCGCCGCCGTGATGGTCGCTTCCACCTCGCCTCCCAGGGATGTCTGCCGCGCAGGTTTGCCCGCCGCGGCAGCGGCGCGGTCGCAGACCTCAGGCCATGCCGAGCTTGCGCTTGACCATCTTGATCTCGATGGTCGTGAGGATGGCGTTGACGGTGAAGTAGAGCACCAAGCCGGCGGGCATGTTGTAGAAGACGCCGCCGAAGACCACCGGCATCCAGCGCATCATCTTGGCCATTTGCTCCTGCTGGGGGTCGCCGCCAGTCGGCATCTTCTGGGTCAGGCTCATCCAAACGGTGACCGCGATGTAGATCAGCGGCAGCGGATTGAGGGTGATGGTCGAGCCGAGAATGGGCAGGCCGAAGACCTGGTCAGGCAGAGTGAGGTCGTGGATCCACAGGAAGCCCTCGCCGCGCATGTCGGCGCTGTGCGAGAAGGCCTGGAACAGGGCGATGAAGATCGGCGCTTGGATGAACGCTGGCAGGCAACCTCCGAGCGGATTGACGCCGTGCTTCTTCCACATCTCCATTTGCTTCTGCGCCAGCTTCTGCTTGTCGCCCTTGTACTGCTCCTGCAGCAGCTTGAGTTCGGGCGAGAGCTTCTGCATCTTCATCACGCTCTCCTGCTGCTTGAAGGTGGTGCGGTGCAGCGCGAGCTTGAGCAGGAAGGTGAGCGCGACCACCGCCAGCCCGTAGTTACGCACCACCAGGTAGACACCGTTCAGGCAGGCGGTGAGGATCTTGGCCAGGACCTTGAAGAACTTGTAAAAGCCGTCGGTGAATTCGACCTTGCGCTCGATCTCGCTCAGGCGGGCGAGGTCGGTCTTGCGCATGCTGGTGATGGTCAGCTTCCAATCGAAGATGAGGCTGCTGCCCGGCTTGAGCGTCAGCGCCGGGTATTCGGCGGTCACATAGCATTGCAGGGATTTACCGTAGGCGTCGATCATCTCGAAGCCGGTGCCATAGGTCTTGGGCTGATTGGGGTTGGCGCCCGCTGCCACCGGCGCGGCTACCGTGCCTGGGCCGCCACCCTCGCCCGTCGGCACCTTGTCGGCAGGGGCATTCGCCGTCGGCGCGGCAGCGGCGTTGGCGGCGTTGGTGGGATTGGAATTACCCAGGCGCAGGTTGCCGGGTTCGAAGATGGCGGCGAAGAAGCGGCTCTTCAGCGCGAGGTAATCCAGGCTCGCGGTGCCGGGGTCGAGGACCCCGTTGCTGCCGGCTTTGGGCAAGCTTAACGCGGACAGAGAGCCGTTCGCCCCGCCGCTGTGGATGGCCATCGCCATGTAGGACGAGTCTGAGCTAGCATCATCCTGGTGGATGCCGTTGAGCGGGATCAGCGACGGCTGCAGGCCGAAATCGGCGCTGCCATGGTTGACGATCTCGAGTTCGGCGGACAGCGTGGTCGAGTCGGCGAGCAGGGTGTAGGTCAGGCGGTAATCGATGCTCTTGACGCCCTCGTGGTATTCGAGCACCAGCGTATTGTCCGCTGCCGCCGGGGCTGCGCTCTTGCTCCAGGCCGGGGCCCCTTCCCCGCTCGGCAGGCCAATGCCCCTGAGCCAGTTATGCTTGCCGCCCGCGGGGTTGAAGTTGTCGAGTACGCTGAGCGCCTTGCTCGGGTCGCTCGGGGGCAGCCCGGCGGCGGTCAGCCGGGCGTCCTGCCAGTCGCGCTGCCAGATGGGATGGAGATCGAGCAGGCTGAACGAGGTCAACGATCCCTGGCGCGCGGAGATGTCGGCCACGACCAGCTGGTTGCGCAGGGTGAAGTGCGGGTAGTCAACGGGCGCGCTCTTCAAGGCCGGCGCCGATGCCGGCGCCTGAGCAGACTTTGCGCCCGTGCCTGGGGTGGGGATCGCAGCCGGCGCTGGGGTGGTCACCGCCGGTGGCGCGGGGACCGGGGCGGGAGCCGGGGCGGGGTCGGCGGCCCAGCTGGAGGCGCAGGCGAACAGGGCGAGGACGAGCGCGGACACGGACAGACGCATGAAGGCTCCCAGCGACGTGAGGGCGAGAGCATCCAGCCAAGCCGGCGGACACAACCGTTTTGCCTGCATGGGCTGGGCAGCTATGGCGGGGATAAGGGCAGGCAGGGGCGGAGGCAGAGCGGGGCGTGGCGCGCGACGGCGCGGCGCCGCTTCGCTAACCGCCCGCCCCGGCGGCGAGGCGGCGGCGGAAGTCGGCGATCATCGCGCCGAGGTACTGGTCCTCCTCCGGGGTGCGGTTGCCCTTGGTCTTGTCCGAGAGCACCTCAAGCAGCTGAACGGTGTAGCGCGCGTAGTCGAGGTTGGCCACCCGTCCGCCGGTGAGGGGGTTGGGGATCTCGCCGAACTGCATCAGCGCCTGCGCGCTCAGCCCGCTGAGGAAGTTGAGGAAGGTCGCCGGCGGGGTGGCGGCGGGGCGGTCAGCGGGAGCATCGCTCATCGCCGCCATGTGAGGAGCTGCGCGCGCCGAGGCAAGCGTTCACAGGAACTGGGCGAGCAGGTAGGCGACCGGGGCGGCGAGGATGAGGGCGTCGAGGATGTCGAGGAAGCCGCCGAAGCCGGGCAGTGCGGTACCGCTGTCCTTGACCGCGGCGTCGCGCTTCATGCAGCTCTCCGCGAGGTCGCCGGCCACTCCCAGGGGTCCGAGCAGCAGCGCCCATAGCGCCGGCTTCCACCAGGCGTCGAAGGGGTGGTGCTGGCCGCACAGCGCGAGCAGCCAGTCGAACAGGTAGACCCCGCCGAGCGAGCCGAGGAAGCTGAAGGCGAAGCCCTCCCAGGTCTTGCC
>JAYVMM010000844.1:0-1804 GCA_043758975.1 Planctomycetota bacterium
GGCGCTGGTGGCGCGGCCGGCGGCGCCGGGCGGCGGCACCGCGCGGCGTACCGCGCGCTCGATCAGGTCGGCGCTGGGCGCGAGCAGCCGCGCGCGCTCGGCCATCAGGCCGAGCAGGCGCGCGCGCTGGTCATCGGTCAAGCTGTCGGAGGCGGGCATGACGGGGGGTCCTCGCCCGGTGGGCGCCTGAGAGCATACCAAACTGCGGTCGGCGGCGTTGTCATCGTCATGTGGCGGATTCCCCCACCGGGCGCGCCACCGCCCGCCCGGGCGCGAGCAAGTAGCAGGCGAGCGATCCGGCGACCGCGGCGTTCAGGCTCTCCACCACGCCCGGCATCGGCAGGGTCACGCGCTCCTGGCAGCCGGCCAGCCATGCCGCGCTCAGCCCGTGCGCCTCCGACCCCACCACCAGCCAGCGCGCACCGCCCGCCAGCTCGGAGGGCGCGGTGCCCCCCGCCACCACCAGGGCGCACAGCGGGGCGCCGCCGTGCAGCGCCTGCGGGCCGCCGTCCTCGCCTAGTACAACGAGCGCCAGTGCGCTGAGCGCGCCGGCGCTGGCCTGCACCGCCTTGTGCGCGTAGGGATCGGCGCCGCCGACGAGCACCACCTGGGGGATGGCAAAGGCGGCGGCGCTGCGCAGCAGGGTGCCGAGGTTGCCCGGGTCGCCGATCCCCACCAGGACCAGGCCGCCGACGGCGGGGAGGGGCGGGCGCGGCGCGGGCAGGGCGAACAGCGCGAGGTAGCCGGAGGCGGTGGCGGCCTGGCTGACCTTGGCCGCCACCCGCGCGCCCATCGCCCGCGCCGCCGGCCAGCTGGGCGGGAGCTCCTCGCCCTCGCGCACCAGCAGCAGTGCGCACGGCCAGCCGGCGGTGATGAAGGTGTCGATGGTGCGCCGGCCCTCGGCGATGAAGTGGCCGTCGGCGCGCCGGTGGCGGGCGTCGTGCAGGCGCAGCACGCGCTTGACCACCGCGTGGTCGCTCGAGGTGATGGGTGGCGGGAGGGCGGGAGGCATGGGCGCGCGGCTATGCACAACCTTGCGTGGGATTCTCATAGGGGAACTCGGATTGCCGCCCTAGGGTGGCCGGCGTCGCACAGCATACCAACGCGCGGCGGAGCGGCCCGGGAATCTCCTGCGGGGAGGCATTCCAGGTCCGGATTTCGCTCGCCGATCCCGCGCGCCGAGGCCAGTTCGCCGCCGGTCGAAATCGCACTGGCGGTTGACTGCTCTTTCCGGTACTCCTAAGCTGCCGCCCATTGCGCTGAAAAGACCTGGCAGGAGCACGCTGCCAGCGAGGAAGGCATGACAGTACCCCGCATGTCTCAGGTGATCGTCTCCAAGGCGTTCACCAATCTGCCCATCGACGCCGACAAGCGGATGGTGATCTCCGCGCTGGTCGGCGCGCTGTCGGGCGCGCGCAAGATCAACCCGGAGCATGCCGACGCCATCGTCGAAGGGGCGATGAACCGCGAGGCCATCGGCTCCACCGGCATCGGCCATGGCATCGCCATCCCGCATTGCCGCACCAACCTGGTCAAGGACATCGTCTGCGCCTACGGCACCAGCGAGGGCGGCATCGACTTCGACAGCCTGGACGGTGAGCCGGTGCACAGCATCTTCCTGCTGCTCACCCCGCCGGACCAGAAGGAGCAGCACCTCCAGCTGATGAAGAGCTTCGCCAGCCAGATCCGCAAAGAGCACTTCTGCGAATTCCTGCACCAGGTGAAGGCGGCCCAGGGACTGGTGGACCTGCTGACCGAATTCGAGGCGCGCTAGCCCGCGTGGCCAGTGCGTTCACCGACCTCG
>JAYVMM010000845.1:0-2217 GCA_043758975.1 Planctomycetota bacterium
TCGCGGCATCGGTGTCCCATCGCTGGTGGCGGGAGCAGGACATTTACGATCCGGTCGTCAATCCGCAGGGGATCTGGCTCTACCAGTCCAACGGCATCACCGGGGACGCGGTTTTCGTCGACCGCACGCCCTGGTTCGGACGCGCCAATGAATTGTCCTTCGGCATGCTTTCGGTGTGGGAATACGAGCCTGATCATTATTACGCCAACAACAATGGCAGCCAGGGAGCGCCCATCGCCTCCGATCAGACCACCGCCACCAACTGGGTGTGGTTCGCCGAAGATCGCCATACTTTGACCAGGCAATGGTCGGTGGTGCTCGGCCTCCAGGCGGTGATCGCCCAGCGCCGCTACACCGATACCCTGCCCTCTTCGGCGACCTTCGGCGAGGTCGACGAGCAGACCTTCCACGGCTTTAGCCCCAAGCTCGGGGTGATCTTCAGGCCGGTCGACGACATCGAGACCTTCGCCAACATCAGCCGCAGCTTCCAGCCGCCGTCCTTCAACGATCTGGTCCAGCTTGGTACCGTCGCCAACCTCTATGCCTATGTCCCGCTCGAGGCGCAGACCGCAACGACGGTCGAAGTCGGGGCGCGCAGCGATGCCAAGATCGCGGAATGGGAGATCGCTCTCTACCGCTCATGGATTCGCAACGAACTCCTCGAATTCAACAACGCCCTCGGCAATGACGTCGGCAGCATCAATGCCGCCCAGACCTACCATCAGGGCATCGAGGCGGGATTGACCATCGATCTCCTGGGCGGCGAGCCCGACGACGCAAAGTCGCAGCATCTCCTGCTGGAGGAGAATTTCACCTTCAATGACTTCCATTTCGTCGGTGACCCCAGCAATGGCGACAACCGCATAGCCGGCATCCCGGTCTATCTCTACAAGGCGAGCCTGATCTACCAGCATCCCGGCGGGTGGTATCTCGGCCCCGACCTCACCTGGAGCTTGGCCCGCTATCCGGTCGACCAGGCCAACACCGACTACGCCCCGCCCTACGCCGTGCTCGGCGCGCGCGCCGGCTGGGTCATGGACAAGCACTTCCGCGTCTTCGTGCAGGGGACCAACCTGCTCAATCGCCACTATGCCGCCACCGTCGCGCCCATCGCCGATGCCCGCGCCAATCCCGATCCGGCGGTATTCCGTCCGGGCGTCGGCATCGATGTGATGGGCGGAGTCGAGCTGTCCTGGTAAGGCTTTCGTCAGATCCGGGATGCGGCCCGGCATCCCCGCCTCCTGTCATGGCCAGGAGGCGGCGCGGTTGAGCCGTGTGGGCGTCTCCGCCCTGGAAAACCCCTGCCGCAGCATAGCATCGGGCGTTCCAACGGACGACCACGAGCAGGAACCCGGCATGGGAAGCCAACATCGCGAAATGAGCCTGCCGTACCTCCCCACGGACACCATCGTCTGGCTGGTGCTCGCGATGGTGCTCAGCAGCGCCGCTGCCGTGGTCGCAGTTCTGCACCTGCTCCCGGTCGGGTTTATGGCCATGATCGTCTTCGCTATCGCAATTCAGGTCCTCGCGGCGCTGAAGGTGACGTATGATATGATATTCCGGCAGTGCAGCGCCTGCAAACGCCGCCTAGTCTCGACCGACTACTCGCGGAGCTTCGTCTGCGAACCCTGTGACATCCGCTTCACGGTCAGCCCGCTCGCACCATGGATGCAGGCGAAGGGGGGCTTCGGCGTCTCCCAGCCCGGTGGTATCCCCTCCAGCGGAGTCCCGCCCGCCCAGGCCAGGAAGTCGGCCAGGGCCAGGCATACCATCTTGTTGCTCCGCGGCGTGGCTCTGGGCCTGGCCGGCGTCTATTTCCTCTACCTCTGTTGCACTGCACTCAGCCAGGGTGTCGTCACCACCCGCCACGGCAGGCTAGCGGGGCAATCAGACAGCCTCTTCACGTATTGGATCGAGATCGCCGTCTCCGGCATCACTGCGCTCCTCCTGCTCGCGGGCGCGTATTGGATCACCAGGAATTGCATCCTCCTCATGCGCGTGCAACGCTTCATCGATTCCGCCAACCGCCTATTGGAGTCCCAACAGGCCGGTACGCCAGCCTCGGAATCAGTGTCGCCACCTGCCCCCACGCCAGCGCCGCCAGATCCCTCCGCGCCGCGCTGAGCGCGTTCACGGCGAAAGTGCGGCCTGCGCAGGCTCCGCTTCCAAGGCCAGGTAGGACAGCTCCATGCGCCCGGTGCCGAAACCCCATACCAC
>JAYVMM010000846.1:0-2139 GCA_043758975.1 Planctomycetota bacterium
CGCGGCCTGGCGCGCCGCCCTGCTCCCTACTCCTACTTCAGCCCGAGCAGTTCGCGCACCACGCGTTCGACCTCGGCATCCTCGGGGTGCTCGCGCAGCACGCGCAGCAGCTGGTGCTGGAGCTTGTTGCCGACGCGCTCCAGGCCGTAGCGCAGCTCGCTGCTGTCGGCGAGGCCGAGCTTGCCCTTCAGGCGCGCCTCCTCGGCGGCGATGACATCCTGGAAGTAGCGTGCGACCTGGCTGAGCAGGGCGGGCTTGTCCTGGCGCTGGGCGGTGATGTAGCCGTCGACCATGCTGTCGACCAGGGCGTCGGCGGCCTCGACCTCCTCGGCGCGCAGGTCGCGGTTGGCCGCCACCACCGCCTCGAGGTGGTCGATGTTGTAGAGGTAGACCTCACTCAGCGCGCTGACCGCGGGCTCGACGTCGCGCGGCACCGCGAGGTCGATGAGCATCAGCGGGCGGCGGCGGCGGCGCATCGCCGCGCGCACCTCGGCCTCGCCGATCACCGCATGCGGCGCCGCGGTGCTGGTGACCACGATGTCGTGGCTGCTAAGCGCATCCGCGAGCATCGACCACGGCAGCGCCTCGGCCTTGTATTCTCCGGCGAGCGCGAGCGCGCGCTCCTCGGAACGGTTGACCACGCTGAGCTCACGCACCCCGGCGGAGACCAGGTACTTCAGCGCCAGTTCGGCGATCTCGCCCGCGCCCACCACCAGCAGGCGGGCCTTGTCCAGCTCGCCGTAGATGTGGCGCGCGAGATCAACAGCGACCGAAGCCACGCTCAGCTTGTGCTTGCCGATGGCGGTCTGGTTGCGCACTTCTTTGGCCACCGTCAGGGCGCGCTGGAAGAGCGGATTGAGGATGGTGCTGGTGAAGCGCCCGCTGAGCGCCTGTTCGTAGGCAACCTTGACCTGGTTGATGATCTGGTGCTCGCCGATGACCAGGCTCTCCAGCCCAGCGACGACGCGGAAGAGGTGGCGTACGCACTGCTTGCCGCGCTTCCAGTAGACGTGGCGGTCGAGCTCCGCGGCGTCGACGCCATGGAACTCGGCGAGCATGGCCACCGCCTGCTGGCGTTCGGGGTCACCTGCCAAGTAGCATTCCAGGCGGTTGCAGGTGCTCACCGCCACCGCCTCGCGCGCCCCGGGCAGGGTCGACAGCCCGCTGAGCATGCGCGTCATCGCCTCGTTGGCCACCGCCAGGCGCTCGCGGATATCCACCGGGGTGCGGTGGTGGTCGACCCCCAGGATGGCCAACGGCAAATCGCCGCCGGCGTCAGACGCGCTGCCGGCGGGTTCACCCATGCGTCGACACCAGCAGGCTGACCGCGCCGAGGGCGTCGAGCACCATCGCCGCCACCGCCGCCACCGCCACCCCGCGCCGTTTGATGTGCGCGGTCGCCTTGAGCGCGAGGGTCACCACCAGCACCGCCATGGTGGCGAGCGAAAGCAGGACCGTGGGGTGGGTGAGGCTGATGGCGCGCGCCAGCTGCATCGAGGCGCCGCCGGTGGCGAGGCCGACCAGCAGCAGCGCGGTGGACACCACCAGGGCGCGTTCGGTGATGCGTTCGAGCAGCGGCAGGCTGGGCAGGCGCAGGGCGCGCACGGTCGGCGACTTGAGCAGGCGCGCCGCCACCAGGTAGAGCCCACCGGCGGCGCCGGCGAGCACCATCGGCGCCAGCTGCAGCGACATGAACAGCGCATGCACGCTGGTGATCCAGTGCCCGCCCTCGGTAGTCACCGGGTGGGGCGCCGGACCGGCGAGCGCGGCCATCGCCACCAGCAGCGACATGCCGCCGACCGGCAGCGCGAGCACGCCGCGGCTGGGCACCGCCAGGTAGCGGGTGACGAAGAGCAGGCTGGCGACCCCCGCCCACACCCCGAGCACGCCATAGGCGTAATTGACCTCGTTGCGGTCGCACAGGCTGAGCACCAGGCTGGCGGAGAGCAGGGTCATGCCCATCCACATCGGCCAGAGATGCTTGGGCTGGGGCGCGTCCGCCCGCCCCATCAACCGCCAGCGCAACGCGGCGGCGGCGCAGAAGCAGCAGCCGGCGAGCGCGATGAGGGCGATGCTCAGGTAGTGCAGCACGGCCTGAGCCTAGGCCGGTGCGCGCTTGAGACAACCGGACCGCCGGCT
>JAYVMM010000847.1:0-3315 GCA_043758975.1 Planctomycetota bacterium
GAGGCGGCATGGAGGCGCAGGCGCGCGTCGCCGCCCGAGATAGCCTCGATCTCGAGCAGCCCGCCATGGATGCTGGCCTTGACGGCGGTGCCTTCGACCGCTACTTCGGCGGCGTCCGCTCCGCGCAGGCTGAGGGGGGTCTGCCAGCGATCGCCCACCATCAGGCGCGACGGCAGCCGCACCGCCAGCTCGACCGGCTGGCGGATCTCGACGGTGGTCTGGGTGGCGGCGAAGCCGCCGCGGGCATCGAAGGCATCGGCGCGCAGGGTCAGGCGCCGGGCCCGGGGAAGCCCAGGCAGGGTCAGCGTCACCCGACCCTCCGCACCACTGGGCTCGGCCGCCCACCACGCCACCGTCGCCTGGGCTGGCTGCCCCTCGTCGCTGCGACCAAGGGCGGTGATGGTGCGACGGTCGACGATCTGGGGGTAGGCACCCGCGGCCTCACTGATGGGACGATAGCGGTAGTAGATCTCCAGATCGAGCGCGGTGATGGCGCTGCCCAGCAGCCGTCCCCAGCGCATGCCGGTCGGTCCATAGGTCTCTGGGTTCCAGGATCCGCCATCCGGCAGGTCTTGGCGCTGCAGGCCGACCAGCATGTCGCGCATGGTCTCGTTCCAGGTCAACCACGTCGTACCACCCCGACAGAAGCAGGCCAAGGTGCCCCAGTAGACGTGGAGCGGATCAAACGGCGGCGTCAGCGGCGGCTGATCCAGAACCCGGTTGGTCAGGGTGTCGAAGAGCGGATCACCAGCATGGTGGCCGAGCATCGCTGCCATCCAGGCGCCGGCCGCGGCGCGGTCGGGGGCATGGGCGAGATGGGTGGTGGCATCGTAGACGGCGGGGAAGGTGGAGCGGCGGTCGGTCGGGCCCTGAGGTTGCATGTCGGGATTCGCCGCCCGCCAGGCGGCTTCGACATAGACTTTCGCCCGCTCCATGCCGTTTTGGACATTGAGGCCGGCGGTAAGGGCGTCCCTCAGCGCCATGACCGACCACGCGCTCGTGACCGCATCGATATGCTCGTCGTCCGGGCGGCCCGAGGCCGCCCATCCGCCGAAGGGGTGCTCCTGCCGAAGGATGGCATCGATGGCCCGCTGCGCCGGCTGTTTCAAGGTCGGGTCGTTGGTCATGGCAAATGCTTCGGCGAGGGCGCACGCCACCCCGGCCTGGACCCCGGGATCAGGGTCGCAGCGACCGTCAGCCCTGATCTGCCCGACCAGCCAGGTGAGGGCGCGCTGTACCGTATTCTTAAACTTGTTTGGCGTGAGATGATCGTAGCCGGCACCGAGGTAGACGAGGGTGGCGAGAGCGGTGCTTGAGCGATCGGCCGATGGGTCGATCCAGGTGCCGATCCCATCCGCCTTGTCCTCGAGGTGGGTCTGCAGCGGCCACTCGGCCGCACTCCAGTGGCCGTCCGGGGATTGGTGCTCTTTGAGGAAACGCTGACAGAAGAAGACTGAGCTTTCGCTGGCGCGGCTGCCGCCGAAGCGGGCCACTGCACGGCGGTGGCCCCCACCATTGCGGGTTCCAAACAACCCGGCGGAGCCACCACCGGCGCCGATGGTCATGAACGCGCCGGTCTCCCCGGACTCGCTCTCCGCGGTCAACGAGTCCATGACGCTGGACTTGAGATCCAGGGCCGGGGCGAGATGGAACATCGGGATGAGAGGCGAGGCACCGTTCAAGCGGCGCAGCCGGGGCGATGCTGTCGGATTGCCGCGGCGCCACGCCTGGACGCCGAGGAGCAGATCCAGGCGCTCCCCACTGACCGCCCCATCCTGGAGGTAGGCATCGCCATCGGCCAATTCCTCCACTTCGCCATCGAGCCAGGCCAGCGCCGGCAGGCGCGGCGGCCGTTCCCGGGCCTCGATGAGGTCCTCATCGCCGGCCTCCACCACGCTGAGCGAGCATATGCCGGCGAGCGGTGCCCCCTGGGCATCAGCAAGGTGCAGTTCGATTTCGGTGGGGGCACCCACCGGGGCGTGAGCCGGCGCCGTCACAGTCAGGGCGATGCGTCGGGCCTGACGCCGGAACACGGTGCGCTGGGCGGATGGCGTACCGTCCGGAGCTGCAAGTAGCGCATCCATCACCCCCGCCACGCCATCGGCCAGGGGCACCGCAACCGCTACCGGCGATCCCGCGATGAGATCGCAGGGGTGATCGGCCACCACGACGCTGCGCCGCACCAGGCGCAGCCGCCAGGTGCCGGTGGTGGTGGCCTGGATCTTCAGGCGCACGGGTCCCTCCGCCTCCTGCACGCAGGCGCCGAGGATGACGGCGCCTGCCGTCTGCACCGCCGGGAGCGCGACCTGCTGGCGGAGCGGCTGCTCGACCAGGAGGCGGTACTGTGTGCCGGCGGCAGGGGTGAAGTCGAGCCGGCAGCGCCCTTACATGACGGGTCGCGAAACTTGCCACCTCGGCTCCCGCGCCGTCGCGGAGCGTACCGCGGCAATCGACTGGTTGGCCGTCCATCGAGCGGGCCTGGAGGTAGACCACTGCGGGCAGCCCGCCCACCAGCACCCCGCCATCGATGGTCGCCTGGAGCTCGAGATGCTCCGCGGCCATGGGCAGGCTGCGGCTGGCGATGACCGCGGTGCCGGCATCGGGAACGCTGGCGGTCACCGTGCCCTCGCGCTGGGCGAGATCAGCGGGGATGGACACTTTGATGCTGGCCCGACCGTCGGCATCGCTGAGCACGCGCTCGTCGTGCGCCGTGCCGCCGCCCAGCGCGACGCGCAGGGTCAAAGGGCGGTTCGCCAACGGCGCGCCATCGCGACCGCGCAGGACGACGCGGACCTCGGCGGTATCGCCCGGCACGTAGCCGCGGCGATCGAAGGAGAGCTCGGCGGCGATCTGTCCTTCCATGCCTTCGACGGAACGGGCGATGAGGATGCGGCGCGGCTCAGAGGCGGCGCGCACGCCGATCGAGGCGGAGACCAGGAACGTCCCGCCGTCGACGGTGGGCTTCCAGCTGGTGGCAGCGACGCTGTCTTCGACCCGGGTCAATCCGCTCCACACCACCCGATTCCGGCCATCGCGGACCTGGAAGCTGACCAGGGAGGCGGTGGCGATCGGGGCGCGAGTGAGCGCGTCGAGGAGGATGGCGCGCAGGCAGACCTCCTCGCCGGGCCGGTACCACGGCCGCTCGCTGGTCAGCAGCAGCGTCGGTCGGGCATCCTCCGCCAGCGCCAGCGTGGCGAAGAGAAGCACCAGCAGGATGCGCATGGTGGGCTAACGACCCCGGTCGTCACAGGTTCATCCACTGGTGGATCCACTTCTCATCGAGCTGGGAGAGGGTGGTGGCGAAGGCCAGGGGAT
>JAYVMM010000848.1:0-4916 GCA_043758975.1 Planctomycetota bacterium
GCCGAAGTGCGCGGCCGCCGCGCGCGCCAGGGGCACGCTGCCGCGCGGCGGGCGCCCGCGCCCGTTCCAGTAGCGCTGGTGGTTGGCGGCGAGCCAGGCGGCGAGCTGCTCGGGGGCAATGCGGGTGGGAGCTTTGAAGACGGCGCCGTCCTGGCGCACACGCGCGCCGGCGGTGGACCGGGTGCGTGGACGACCGCGGGGGCGTGGGGCAGCGGCGGGCATGGTGACCACCCCATCAAGGGTGCGCGCGCCGCGTGGTCAATGAGCGCTCACAGACCGCGGTTGATCCATTCCCCGCTGAGATAGCGGCTGCGCGGCAGACCGAGGCGGATGAGGCGTTCGCGCAGGGAGCGCGCGGCCTTGCCGTACAGCGCCTGCCAGCCCGGGCCATCGGGCGCGGGCGCCAGGCCGAGTTGCTGCACCGCCGCCGCGGCAGGGGGGGAGAGCTGGGCCCGTCCGCTGATGCGGGCGGCAGCGAACAGTTCCACCATCACACGCTCGTAGAGCAGCACGTCCTGGTGGAGCGCCGGGGAGGTCAGGAGGGTTGTCGACATATGGCCATCGTACCCCCCACCCCGGGGGGGCCAGTGCTGCGGCGTGTAGCACTGCCGCCAGTTGCCGGTCGCTGCCGCCCCCCACTCGGGCGGCGCGGCGCGGCGAGGAGCCTACTGTATGGTTGTGCCCGGCTGGACCATGGCACGCCCCGCAAAGGGGGTGTACTCTCCGCAGCGCCTATGCTGGATCATCCCGATTTCGTGCCGTTCATCCGTACCTGGGAATGGCCGGGGGTGGTGGACTGCCACACCCAGCCCCTGGTCGCCGACGATCCTCGGCTGGTGGTAGCCTACGGCACCCGCGGCCTGCGCGACAACACCTACCTCACCAGCGCCGGCATGCAGGCACTCGGCGGTGACCATTACCAGGTCCATCGGGCGGCGATCGCCCATCTCCGCGACCAGCACGTGCCGGCGTGGTCGGTGGATTACGTCGGCAACCTCGCCATCGCCACCCGTACCGGCGACGAGATGGTGGCCGCTGACCTGCTCGATCCGGAATCGATGTGCGAGCTCACCTCCTTCTTCGCCAGTGAGGTGGTCTACATCGGCATCCCCACCCAGTTCACCATGGTCGCCTGCGTGCATCCGCTCGCCCTCGGCGGCATCGTCGCCGCGCTGCACCAGGAGGCGATCGCGGCGCGCGCCGGCGCGCTCTCGCCCCAGCCGCTGATCCTCAGCCGCGGCGAACTGGTCGGCAGCGTGCTCAACCAGCACCTGCGCGCGGGCGCCTCCGGCTTCCAGCAGCTGGAGGAGCTCTCACATGCGCTCGGCAATGGCCTGGCCAGCGTCGCCCATCTTGTCGACCGCGCCAAGAACATCACCGGCAGCTCCTCGGTGGCGACCTTCGCGCCCTGCTTCAGCCGCCACCTCGGCAGCTGCGACGGCGAGCTCGCGCAGCTGGCCGAGACCGCCCTCAACGAGTTCGCCAGCGCCTACGCCCGCCTGGCGCGCGCGCGCCATCTCATCGATCACCTCGAGATCATGGCCGGCGCGCTGCAGTCCAACTTGGCGGAAGGGGACTATGTGCGCCTGGCGCGCGCGGTGCTCGCCACCGCCACCACCATGAGCCGGGCCGGGACCGGCTTCTGGGGCATCGGACGCGCGCTGCCGCAGCGCCTACGCCTGACCCTCAACGTGCTCTCCGGCGTGCTCGGCATCGCCGCCGGTCCGCCGCGCGGGGCGACCCGCGCCTGAGCGGCGCCGGGCGCGCGCTCAAACTTCAGCCGGGGGTCAGCGCCAGCCCGGTTGCCGATCCCACCAGCCAGCGATCGAAGGAGCCCACCAGCTCGGCGAGCACCGGCGCCGAGGCCGGCGAGATGACGTACTCCTCGACCCGCATGCCGCCGCAGCGCAGCACATCGAGGTGGCGCTCGGAATCGGCCATCACCACCACCGGGATGGTGTTGAGGCGCTGGTTGTTGCGCAGCAGCCCGAGCAGTCCCCAGCCCTCGCGTCCGGGCTGGCCCATGTCGACCACCACCAGGCGCGGTCGCGGCGCACCGTGGTAGGTACCGAGCTGGGAGAGGAAGAGGAAGGCCTCGGCCGAACTCGACAGCGCATGCAGGACGCAGCCCAGACCACTGACCGTGACTGCCTGGGCAAAGCGATCGCGGCGCACGTCATCGGCGGCGACATAGAGCATATGGGGGGTGCGGGACATCGACGGCTCCTAGGCGCAGGGGGCGGACGACGAGGCTGGGCGGCAGCGGTTGAATGTTAATTTCAGCCGCGGGAGGAGGGGGCCACCCGCCCCAGCATTTGCGCCATCACCCCGGGAATTCAAGGGGTACGTCAGCGTCGATAGTCATGGGTCCATTATGCCCCATGATGGTGCGGCGCGGCGAAAGAACCCTCCACCCGCCATTTCTAGAGGTAAACTCCTGGGCCCCGCCCCGCGCCTCCCCCGCGTCGCCTGGCACCCCCGCCCAGCCCATGACCGCCGACGCGCCACCCATCAGCTTCACCCCCGCCCTGCTCGAGGTGCTCGCCGCGCGCACCGACAACGGGATCATCGTCTGCGGCAGCGACCGCCGCATCCAGTGGGTCAACGCCGGTTTCTCCCGCCTCACCGGCTATGCCGCCGCGGAGGTGGTCGGCCTGCATCCCGGGCGCCTGCTCCAGGGCGCGCAAAGCGATGCGCAGACGGTCTCCGAGCTGCATCGCGCCCTCGACCTCGGCCAGGCCTGCTCGGTCGACATCCGCAATTACCGCAAGGACGGCAGCGTCTTCTGGAACCACATCGAGATCCACCCGGTGCACGACGCCCAGGGCTCGCTGTCGTGCTTCATCGCCGTGGTCACCGACATCGACCCGGCCAAGCAGGCGCTCGAGTCGCTGAGCATCCACGGCGAGCGCCTGGAGCGGGCGCTGAGCATCGGCGACACCGCGGTGTGGGAATGGGATCTCGCGCTCGGGCGGGTGTGGTCGACGCAGCGCGCCAAGACCATGCTCGGCTACGCCCCCGACGAGCTCATCGACACCGTCGAGACCTGGGAGCAGCTCATCCACCCCGATGAGGGGGCAGCGGTGGAGGCCTCGGTGCAGCAGTGCCTCTCGGGTGCGCGTGAGCTCTACCGCCACGAGTACCGCCTGCGCCACAAGGACGGCTCCTGGCGCTGGATCCTCGACCAGGGGCGCATCGTCGACCGCGATCCCGCCGGCAATGCGCTGCGCATGGTCGGCACCCACACTGACACCACCGAGCTCCACGTTGCCGCCACCGCCCTCGCCGAGAGCGAGACGCGCCTGCGCAAGGTCGCCGCCCAGGTCCCCGGCATGCTCTACCAGGTCTTGCTGCGGCCTGATGGCAGCATGGCCTTTCCCTACGCCTCCGAGGGCATCCTGCCGCTCTACGGCCTGACCCCGGCGGAGGCGGCGCGCTCGGCCGCCCCGGTGCTCGAGCGCCTGCACCCCGACGACCGCGAGCGCGTGGGCGCCGCGATCGCGGCCTCGGCGCGCGACCTCAGCCAATGGGACTGCGAGTACCGCTACTGCCATCCTGACGGGCGCGTGCTGTGGCTGCACGGCCACGGCAACCCCGAGCGCCTGGCCGACGGCACCGTGCTGTGGCACGGCTACAACACCGAGATCAGCGAGCGCAAGCGCGGCGAGGAGCATCTCCGCCAGGCGCTGCACGACGCCGAGCAGGCGACGCGCAGCAAATCGGCCTTCCTCGCCACCATGAGCCACGAGATCCGCACTCCGCTCAACGGCGTGATCGGCATGGTCGAGCTGATGCGCATGGGCGAGATGGCGCCCAGCCAGCAGGAGAGCGTCGCCGTCATCCACGCCAGCGCCAACAACCTGCTGCAGATCCTCAACGACATCCTCGACTACTCCAAGCTCGAGGAGGGCGCGGCCCAGGTCGAGCGCGTGCCCTTCTCCCCAGCTGGCGTGGTCGAGGACGCGCTGCGCGTGGTCCACCTCAAGGCGCGCGAGAAGGGCCTCGCCCTCAGCCGCGAGCTCAGCCCCGGACTGCCGGCGCAGCTGGTCGGCGACCCCAGCAAGCTGCGCCAGATCCTCTTCAACCTGCTCGGCAACGCGGTCAAGTTCACCGCGTCCGGACGGGTCGAACTGCGCCTGAACCTGGTGCGCAGCCCGGGCGGCGGCGGCGGCGGCATGCTCGAGATCACCGTCACCGACAGCGGAATCGGCATGGACGCGAGCGTGCTGGCGCAGTTGTTCCAGCCCTTCACCCAGGCCGACGCCTCGATGTCGCGCCGCTACGGCGGCTCCGGCCTCGGTCTGGCGATCAGCCGCGGCCTGGCGGTGCTGATGGGCGGCTCGCTCGAGGCGAGCAGCGTGCCCGGCCAAGGCAGCACCTTCCGCTGCCGCATCCCGGTCGCCATCCCCGCCGCCGTGCCGATCGCCAGCGCGCCGGCGGCGCCGGCGGTAGAGCGGGGCGCCGCTGTGCCGCGCCCCGCGCGCTGGAGCGGGCGCGCCCTGGTGGTCGAGGACAACGCGGTCAACCAGAACGTCGCGCGCGCCATGCTCAGCCGCCTCGGTCTGAACGTGACGGTATGCTTCGACGGCGCCTCCGCTCTCGCCCAGCTCAGCAACGGCGGCTTCGACCTGGTCTTCATGGACTGCATGATGCCGGTGATGGACGGCCTCGAGGCCACCCGCCGCGCGCGCGCGCAGGGCGTGCGCGTGCCGATCATCGCGATCACGGCCAACGCCATGCCCAACGACCGCGTCGCCTGCCTGGAGGCGGGCATGGACGACTACCTGGCCAAGCCGATCACCCTCGAGCGCCTCAATCGCGTGCTCGAGCGCTTCCTGCCCGCTCCCACAGGCGGCTCCGGCTGAGCCACGCTCAGCTCAGCGCGGCGGCGGCGCCGGCGACCCAGGCGCGACCGG
>JAYVMM010000849.1:0-3042 GCA_043758975.1 Planctomycetota bacterium
GGCCAGGCAGTGGTTCTTGAGCATGCCATCGATACGCAGATCCTCGATCACGAGCACTTGGTTATCGCGCACGAGCGAGGTTGAGAGTGGATGAAGGAACGCGCTGCGGATGTTGCGGATGCGCCGGTGCAACCGGGCCACACGCTTACGTGCGGCCTGCCGGCGCCGGCTCCCGCGCTGCCGCCGGGATAGCCGGCGGGAGGCGCGCTGCTGCCGCTTGGCAGAGGCCCGCAGCGGTCGCGGCGCGTGGATCTGGCGACCATCGGAGCATGTGGCGAAGGTGCGCAAGCCAAGATCGATGCCGAGCACCGGCGTGGTCGGCACGCCCGTATCGACCGGTCGCGCCTCCTCCGCGGAGACCTCGCAGAGGCTGCTGATGGTCCAGAGGTCGGCGTCCGCCTGGACGGTAGAGGAGACCACCCGGCCCCGCCAGCGCAGCTCTTCGCAGCAGCGCACCGCACCGATGACCGGGAGGATGACGCGCCCGTCGGCGAAGCGCACCTGTCCCGCCTTGAAGGAGGGCTGATCACGGTGCTTGGATTTGAAGCGCGGCTTGCGCGCATCCCCGGCGAAGAAGCGCCGGAAGGCCTGGTTGAGGTGTCGAAACGGCTGACGGTATGCGGTCGAGGGAATGGTGCGCAGGAAGGGGTAGTCGGTATCGATGCGGGCGACGAAGGCCGTCTGCAGCGCCATCCAGTTGGGCTTCCTGCCGGACTGATAGGCGAGGTTCCAGTGCTCGAGGGCCCAGTTGTAAGCCAGGCGGGCGCAGCCAGCTGCCTGGCGAAAGAGCGACTCCTGGGCTGGAGTCGGTCGCAGGGCGATGACATGGGCGAGCAGCGTCATACGGGTTTATACTGACCCACACGGGAAGTCAAGCAAGCGATGACACGTCGTAACCAGAATTCGTGCCCATGCGTGCACCTGACACCGTCGCACAGCGTGAGCATGCCCTGGAGTGCAAACATGCATTGCGATATATGGTGCCTCAGCAGTATCTCCGAACATATGGACGACTTTCCGGATGGGGCTTCGTCGAGGCAAGCAATTTCTAATCCAACTGGGACCTCGGGTTATGCGTAAAATATGCATTTAGAGGGAAAATCGTAAAGATCCCAGGAATGGACGTTAGTAGCGGGTGATGGTCTCGTGCAGGTTGAGGATGGCGCGGCAGACCATGGTCCAGGCCGCCACCTCCACTGCACGCTCGGCAGGCGGCGACGGCGCCAGTCCGACGTGGAGCAGGGCGGTCGCCTGCTCGGGATGGGCGCGGTAGAGCTCGCGCTGGGCATTGAGGAACGCGAGCAGCGAGGCGGCCTCCTGCGGGCTTATGCTGCGCGCGAGGGCGGTGCGCATGGCGCGCGCGAGCAGCTCGGCGTCCGCCCCGCCGGCGGCGACCAGGCGCGCGGCCCACGCCCGCGCGGCCTCGACGAAGGTGGGGTCGTTGAGCAGGGTGAGGGCCTGTTGCGGGCTGTTCGCGGGCGCGCGGATGACCGTGCACTCATCGCGCGCGGGGGCGTCGAAGTTGGCCAGCATCGGGTGCAGGAAGGTGCGCTGCCAATGGACGTAGACACCGCGGCGGTACTGCCTCTCGTCGCCGTCGGCGAGATAGTCGCGGTCGGGGAACTGGAGGTTGGCATAGTACCCCGCCGGCTGATAGGGGAAGATGCTCGGCCCACCGAGCTCGAGGTTGATCAGCCCGCTGATCGCCAGCGCATTGTCGCGCACGAACTCGGCGTCGAGGCGGCGCGGCGACTGGCGTGCGCGCAGGCGGTTGGCGACATCGCGCTCGGTGAGCTCCGGGCTGGCGACCGCCGACTCCCGGTAGGTGCGCGAACTGACGATGCGGGTGATCAGGCGCTTGATGTCCCAGCCATTGGCGCGGAAATCCACCGCCAGCCAGTCGAGCAGCTCGGGGTGCGACGGCCATTCGCCCTGCTGCCCGAAGTCCTCGAGCGAGGCGCACAGCCCCACCCCCATCAGCTGGGCCCATATGCGGTTGACGAAGACACGTGCGGTGAGCGGGTTGTCGGCCGCCAGCAGCCAGGCGGCGAGGTCCAGGCGGGTGAGGCGGCGCTTGCCCTCGTCGGGGATCTGCGCGAGGAAGACCGGCGCCCCCGGCTGCACCTCTTCGCCGCTCTCGTCCTGCCAGTTGCCGCGCGGCAGCACGCGCACCATCGCCGGCGCGCGCGCCACCGCCACCGTGGTCATCGCGCTGCCGTCGTGGCAGCGCGCGATCTCGTGCTCGAGCGCGGTGAGGCGGGCGTAGGCCGCGGCATCGCAGGCGGTCGCGGCGAGGTGCGCGAGGTGCGCGAGGCGGGCGGGCGGCGAGGCGCCCGGCGCGCCCACGCGCGCCAGATAGTCGACGGCGAACACTGGCTGGCTCAGCTGGGGCGGGATCAGCGGCGAAGCGGACAGGCGCAAGGCGGCGATGTCGTTCTTGGGCAGGACCAGCTCGAGCTCGGCGCCGGCGGCGATCTGCAGCGGGCGCTCGAACACCCACACCGCGCTCGGGCGGCCTTTGACCATCTCGGCGCTGAGGTTCCAGCCGACCTGCAGGCCGAGCACCTCGGCGCCTGCGCGGTACTCGCACTTCTTGGCGGTGGCATCGCTGCGGTCGAAGCGGATGGGCTCGCTTTTGGCGGCGCCCTTGGCGCGGTAGCTCAGGCGCGGCTCGATCCTGAAATTGCCCGCTTTGCCCGCTTTGCCCTCCTGCCCGGCGTGCGCCTCCGCCTCGGGCAACAGGTCGATGCGGATGCAGGCCAGCCGGCCCGGGACGGGGGCCAGGCGCACGATCGCCTCGGCTCCGGGCTTGGCGGTGAAGCGCACGCTGCCGTCGCCCTCGACCTGGTAGCCGGACTTGCCGTCGGCCTGGACCTGCGCTGGCAGCACCGCCCAGCCGTCGGCATGCGCGTCGAGGAAGGCGGCGAGCTCCTGCTGCCAGGCGGCGAGGGCGGGGCCATCCTTGGTGCCGGCATCGAGCGCGAGCTGATCGCGCTCGGCGCGCAGCTTCAGCTCGCGCTCCTTGAGGTAGGGGCTCGACAC
>JAYVMM010000850.1:0-3676 GCA_043758975.1 Planctomycetota bacterium
CAGCGGCACCGCCTTGGGGGTGCCGAAGCTGATGGTGCGGGCGGCGGTAAACAGGGCGTTGATCTGCTCGGCGCCGACCTCGTCGGCGGCGCCGGCGCAACCACCGTGGATCAGCGCAGCGGCGAGCAGCACGAGCGCCAGCAGGGCAGCGCGGGACGGGGCTGACGGCACGGGCATGGCGACCTCGGGGGACTGGTGGCGACCACGCCAATGCAGGCAGTTTTCAGGCAAAAGCAACCGGGAAGCGGCCTGAGCGAGCAGCTTTCACCCCGGCGCGCCCGAGCGCGGCATGTAGGCGGGCGAGCCCGGGCCCTTGCCCAGCGGCAGCGCCTCGGGGCGGGCGGCAAAACCGTTGATCTTGAGCACCGCCAGGCGGGCGAGCACCGGCGGCAGCTTGAAGTCCTGCAGGCCGACCAGGGTGTGGGTGTTGTTGATGGAGATGCGCCCGAGCGGCAGGGCGTCCACGGTCTGCATGATCTTGCGCAGCTGGCCCATGCTCAGGCCGTGGTTGCGCCCGATGTGCAGCTTCAGCCACTGCCACTCCCAGCCCACCAGGCGGGTGGCGCCGAGGCGCTCGAGGCGCTCGCGCACCTGCTTGCCGAGCTCGGCGCGCACCTCGACCACCCCTTCGCCCTCGTCGCTGAGCACCGCCACCGGGCCGAGCTGGTCGGGCTGCACCCCGGTCGCGCGCGCGAGCTCGCCCGGGGTCAGCCGACCGGCATCGGCAAGGCGCACGGTGATGCGCACGAAGCCGGTGGCGATGGCGGGGAGGCTGTCCATGGGGCGCACACGCTAGGCCCTCTCGGCCCTGGAAAAAGAGCTAAAGCACGGCGCCGCGCGGCGGCGCCGTCGCGTTCAGGCGCCGGCCATCGCGCTCCGGCTACGCTTGCGCTCATTCTCGGTCAGGTACAGCTTGCGCAGGCGGATCGAGTTCGGGGTGATCTCCACCAGCTCGTCCTCCTTGATGTACTCGAGCGCCTCCTCGAGCGACATCTTGTGCGGCGGCGTGATGCGAACCATCTCCTCGGCGCCGGCAGAGCGGATGTTGGTGAGCTTCTTCTCCTTGAAGAGGTTCACCACCATGTCGGTGTCCTTGGCGTTCTCGCCCACCACCTGGCCCTCGTAGAGCGGTTCGCCAACATCGACGAAGAAGGTCCCGCGGTCCTGCAGGTTGAAAAGCGCGAAGGGGATGACGGTGCCGCCGGTCTGGCTGATGATGGCGCCGTTGATGCGCTTCTCGATCGGGCCGCGGAACGGCCCGTATTCGAGGAACATGGTATTGAGGGTCGCCTCGCCCTGAGTCGCCGAGAGCATGGCGTTGCGGATGCCGAGCAGGCCGCGCGAGGGAATCGAGAATTCGAGATGGCTGAACCTGCCGTTGACCGCCATCTCGCGCAGTTCACCACGGCGCGACAGCATCATGTTCATGACCTTGCTGCTGTGCACCTCGGGCACATCGACCACCGCTAGCTCGATGGGCTCGAGGCGGTTGCCGTGCTCATCGGTCTTGAAGATCACCCGCGGCGGTCCTACTTGCAGCTCGCTGCCTTCGCGGCGCATGTCCTCGATCAGCACCGAGAGGTGCAGCACGCCGCGCCCGGAGACCTCGAAGACGTCGGGCTGGTCGGTATCGGCGAAGCGCATGGCGACGTTCTTCTGCGCCTCCTTGTCGAGGCGCGCCTTGAGCTCGCGGCTCATCAGCGGCTTGCCCTCGGTGCCGGTCAGCGGCCCGGTGTTGACCCCGAAGGTCATCTTGATGGTCGGCTCGTCGATCGGGATGGGCGGCAGGGCGTTGGGGAATTCCGCCTCGCAAATGGTGTCCGAGATGTGCACCTGCTCCAGCCCGGTGACCACCACGATATCGCCGGCGCGCGCCTCCTTGACCTCCTCGCGACCAAGGCCGGCGAAGCGGTGGAGCTGGAGCACGCGGCCGCGGTGCGGCACCCCCTCGGGTCCGCTCACCACCACCACCGGCATGTTGGCCTTGATGGTGCCGGCGAAGATGCGCCCGATGCCCATGCGCCCGACGAAGTCGTTGTGGTCGATGTTGGCGACCTGGAGCTGGAGCGGCGCACTCGTCTTGACCGGGGGGCCGGGGATGTGCTTGACGATGGCGTCGAAGAGCGGCCTGAGGTCGCCATCCTTGGACTGCAGGCGGGCATTGCCCTGCTCCAGGGTGTCCTCCATGAAGCCCATGCGCCCGGAGCCGTAGAGTACCGGGAAATCCAGCTGCCAGTCCTCGGCCCCGAGTTCGACCATGAGGTCGAAGATGCGGTCGGCGATGACCTCTGGCGAGCAGTTCGGCTTGTCGATCTTGTTGACCACCAGGATCATCTTGAGCCCGGTCTGGATCGCCTTGCGCAGCACGAAGCGGGTCTGCGGCAGGCAGCCCTCGAAGGCGTCGACCAGCACCAGCGCGCCGTCCGCCATCTTGAGCACGCGCTCGACTTCGCCGCCGAAGTCGGCGTGGCCGGGGGTATCGACGATGTTGACGCGCACGTCGCCCTCGACCGCGTGCAGGTAGTGCACCGCGCAGTTCTTGGCCAGGATGGTGATGCCGCGCTCCTTCTCCTGGTCCTTGGAGTCCATCACGCAGACTTCGATGTGCTGCTTGGCGTGGTAGGCGCCGCCCTGTTTGAGCAGGGCGTCAACCAGGGTGGTCTTGCCATGGTCGACGTGGGCGATGATGGCGATGTTGCGGATATCGTGGCGGCGTTCGACGACGGGCAGGGACATGACGACCTTACGACGGTGGAGGGCGGATCGGGCGGGGGGAAGGTGGGAAGGTGGGGGCGCAGCAGCTCGCGCCACCGGCATGCCGCCAGGGCATGCTGCGGGGGCGGACCATTCGCGACACCAGCCGACACCACGACCGGTGGCGTAGTTGAGCCGGAAGTCTTTAGCGGGCTTTTGCGCGAAGGGAAGGCCGATCAGCCGAAAGCCCGCACCTGCGGCGCCGTCAACCCGTTACGAACCTTGACCCCAGGCGCCGTCGGCGATGGTGGCGGGGATGCTCTGCGCACCCGGGGGAATGCACATGGTCCTGGCCCGTTCTGCCCTCGCTGCCCTGCTCCTGGCCATCGGCGCCACCGCCGCGCTGGCCGAAGAGCTCCCGCCGCCCACCGCCGCACCGGCGGCGCCGCCAGCCCCGCCGGCACCGCAGGTCGAACCGCCCAACCCCAGTGCTGAGCTGCTCAAGGCCCTGCCCCAGGTGCCCAGCGTGGTGGCCAAGGACGGGGTGGTGAGCTGGCAGCACGGCGACCAGGCGAGCTACCCCATCATCGAGGTCGGCAGCGACAAGGAGGCCGCGCCGGTCATCAGCACCGCGGTGGGCCACATCAAGGTCACCCGCAAGCTCATCGAGGACAACCGCACCGACGTCCTCGACCAGCTGCCGAAATTGGTCGAACAGGCCAAGGCGGCAGGGCTTACGGTCAACGACCTGGTCCTGCGCATCGGCATCCTCACCGGCGTCCAGCTGTACTGGTCGGGCGGCCTGGTGCTCACTGAAGGGGTGGTGAAGAAGACCGATCTCACCCCCCCCGCACGCAACCAGGACAAGGAGCGCATGGTCGCCGCCCTCGCGCGCCTGACCACCGACTTCCCGCACACCGAGCTCGACGACCTCGGCAAGAAGTGCATGGAGGACCTGCTGCCGCGCCTGGCCAAGGATGAC
>JAYVMM010000851.1:0-6526 GCA_043758975.1 Planctomycetota bacterium
AGCGCATCCTCAAGGAGGGCTACGACCCCCACCTCGGCGCCCGCCCGCTCAAGCGCTACCTCGAGCGCCAGGTGACCAACGCCCTCAGCCGGCGCATCCTCAGCGGCGAGCTGGTCGATGGCGCCAGCGTGGTGCTGAAGCCCGATGGCGACGACGGCCTTGAGTTCGCCATCGAGCCCCCGCAGGCGGCGCCGGAAGACAGCGCGCCGACGCCGCCACCCAAGCGCAGCCGCAAGGCGACCTAGCTGGCGCGGCGCGCCGCCGCCGCCGGCGCGCTAGGCCCGGCGCGGGCGCACGGCGGCGATGATCGCGAGCGCCTCCGGGTGGAGCAGACCGTTGCTCACCACCGCCTCCTGGGCGCGGATGTCGTGCCGCCCGGAACAGTCGCTGAAGCGCCCGCCGGCCTCCTCGACGATCAGGCTGGTGGCGGCGACGTCCCACACCGAGAGGCTGGGCTCGACCACCAGCTCGGCGCGGCCCGAGGCCACCAGCATGTGGAAGAAGGCGTCGCCGCCGCCGCGCTGCAGGGCGCTCCCAGCGCACAGGCGGGTGAAGGCCGCGCCCAGGCCGTGGCGCTCGAACCACGCCGGGGTCTCATAGCAGAACAGCGCATCAGCGAGGGAGGCGATAGTGGAGACGCGGATGGCGGCGCCATTGCAGCGGGCGCCGCCGCCGCGCACCGCGTCGTAGCGCTCGTCGAGCGCCGGCAACGCCACCGCCGCCGCCACCACCGTGCGCGCACCCGTAACGTCGATCTCCTCGCAGGCCACCAAGGTCGACCACAGCGGTATGCCGCGGATGAAGTTGCGGGTGCCGTCGATGGGATCGACGATCCACAACCGCAGGGCGTGCTCTCCAGAGCCAGGAGTGCCAGGAGCGACAGGAGCGACAGCGCCGCTCTCCTCACCTAGCCAGTGGTCGTTGGGGCAGGCGTCCTGGATCACCGCGCGGCAGGCCGCTTCGGCCTCGCGGTCGGCAACCGTCACCGGGCTCTCATCGGCTTTCCATTCCACGGCCAGGCCGGCGCGGCGGAAGTGGCGCAGCGCCGCCCGCCCGCCCGCCTCCGCCGCCGCCAGCGCGAGCGCGCGCAGCCGCCAATGCTCCGCCGTGCCACCGCCCATGCTGCCCCCCAGAATGCGCATGGTGGCCGCCGGCGCGCGCCAGCCAAGCCGCTTTGTCCCCCGCCCGCTCGCGCCCGGGGCGCGACACACACCGGGGCGACACGCGGGGCGGACGGGTGCAGTCGGGCAGTTCCCAGCTGCCTGCCGCCGAATATGCTCGCCGCCATGTCGGCGGACTTGCCCAATCCAGGCGTCGAGGTATTCGGCTACGCCATCGTGAAGCGCCTCGGCAAGGGCGGCATGGGTACGGTCTACCTCGCGCGTCAGAAGTCGCTCGACCGCCTGGTGGCGATCAAGATCCTGCATTCCAACCGTCTCAAGACCCCGGGGGCGATCGAGAGCTTCCTGCGCGAGGCGCGCAACGCCGCCAAACTCAACCATCCCAACCTCGCGGCGGTGCACGACGTCCATGCCGACGAGGCGCTCGGCCTGTACTTATACTCGATGGAGTACGTCGCGGGCTCCACCGCCGGCAAGCTGGTACAGGCGCACGGCCCGCTCAAGCGCTCGCAGGCGCTGCACATCGTCTACCAGGTGGCCAAGGCGCTCGGGCATGCGCACCGCACCGGCATCGTCCACCGCGACGTCAAGCCCGACAACATCCTGGTCACCGCCAATGGCACCGCCAAACTGCTCGACCTCGGGCTGGTGCGCGACCGCATCGACAACCAGGGCCAGGGCGACCAGCAGCGCATCCTCTCCATCGTCGGCACCCCCGACTTCAGCGCGCCCGAGCAGCACCGCAATCCGAAGAACGCGGTGGCGGCAAGCGACGTCTACAGCCTGGGCGCGACCCTCTACTACCTGCTCAGCGGACGCCCACCCTTCATCGGCGAGACCATCATCGACCTGATCGTGCGCGCCTCGCTCGATGTGGTGAGCTACCCCTCGGGGATCCCCTCCGACTGCCGCAAGCTGCTCGACCTCATGCTCGCCAAGCGCCCGGCCGAGCGCCTCTACGACGGCGACGCGGTAGTCGAGGCGCTCAAGTCCATCGCCGAGGGACGCACTCCCACCCTGCATGGCAGCAGCGTCAGTGATGGCACCACCACCAGCCTGGGCAGCGAGGACGACGAGGACTTCGAGGAGTCCGAGACTGAGGGCGAGGGCGAAGCGCCGCTGAACGACCTCCCCGACCAGGACGGCGAGGCGACTGCCCCGGGCCGGCGCAAGGCGGCGCCGCGCCGACGCCGACGCCGCTGAGCGACTCCTAATTGGCTACGGCAGGGAGCTCCGGTCTGGCCGGTCGGCGGCTGTCGAGGATCACCGTCACCGGGCCATCGTTGACCAGGCTGACCTGCATGTCGGCGCCGAACACTCCGCCTGGCACCGCACGCCCGAGCTGTGCGGCGAGCGCGGCGATGAAGGCCTGGTAGAGCGGTTCAGCGACCTCGGGGCGTGCCGCGCCCATGAACGACGGGCGGTTGCCCTTGGCGGTGTCGGCGATGAGGGTGAACTGGCTGATCACCAGCGCCTCGAGCCCGAGTTCGTGCATCGAGCAGTTCATCAGCCCGCGCTGATCGGGGAATATGCGCAGGCGGGCGACCTTGCCGCTGAGGTGGTCGACCTCTGGCGCGCCGTCGCCCGCCTCGACCCCGAGCAGCACCAGAAGTCCGCGCGCGATCGCCGCCTGCTCGACCCCGGCGACCGCGACGGACGCAGACCTCACGCGCTGAAGCACTGCCCTCATGCTTTCATCCTTGCAGGGAAGGCGCCCGCGGGCCAGCCCCCCGCCGGGCGGACGGGCGGTCGCATCAGCGGCTGCATCAGCGGAAGCGACAGGACGGTCGGCACGGGTGGCGGCGCGGGCAGGGCATCGACGGCTGGTGGACGCGCCGCTAGCGGCGCGGCTGCACCCGGCTGAGGAAGGGGACGGCAAGCGACCACCCGATGATGCAATAGAAGAAATAGGGCCTGATCGCCAGGGCGAGGTCGATGATCGGCCTGATTACCGGCAGGTAGGCCTCGACGGCGGACGGATCACCATGCCGTTCGAGCAGCATGTAGAGGTGGGCGGTCACGGTGAGGTCGAGGGCCGCGATGGCGATGAGGATGCCGACCGCGGTTGCGACCTGGCGCGGCCAGCCCGGTTGCATGGCATGGATGGAGGACACCGGCAGGACGACGAAGAGCAGATAGAGACAGCTGGGGTTGATCCCCCCATTGAAGCATTGCAGGCCGAAGTTGAGTGCTGCCACCGCCAGCGCCAGCCCGACCAGCAGGGACTGGCGGCTCTGATCTGGCGTCAGGGCATGACGCCCCATGGGGTGGAGGCGCATCATCAGGTTCATCAGCGGGTTGGCCAGCCAGGTGAGGAAAACGAAGACCGCCACCGTGATCACAATTGGCCACAGCACCACGCCATAGGTCGGATGTCTGTCGGCGAGCTCGACCATGATCTGCTGACCAAAGAAGATGCCGAGGAAGACCAGCCAGCGCACGGTGCCGGACTGGCGGCTCATGAACAGGAAGAAGGCCAGCATCATGCGGAAGAGCGGGTTGCGCGCCTTGATCGCGGTCAGCAGCCCTTCGCGCGCCCAGTCGTTGCCCGGAGCCAGGCGGAGCGCTTCGCGGAAGTGCACCAGCGCGGTTGCTGCATCCCCGGCATGCAGCAGCGCCCAACCCTGGTTGGTATGGGTCAGGCTGTTATTCGGCGCCTGCGCGAGCGCCCCGGCGATAGTGGCAGCGGCCTCGTCCTTGAGATCGAGATGGGTGAGGCTGAGCGCGCGTAGGTTGGCGCAGCCGAGGTGGCGCGCATCGAGCGCCAGGCCGCGGTCGGCCGCCTCCAGGCATTTCCGCCACTGCTGCTGCACGGCATGGATGTTCGCCAGCACGGCGCGGTAGTCGGCATCCTCGGGATCAAGGCGGATCGCGGCGCTGATCGCGGTGATGGCCTCGGCGAAGCGGTTGCGCTGGCGCAGCACCCGGCTGAGGGCGTAATGGGTGAAGGGCTGATCGGGGGCGGCGCCGATGGCGATCCCCGCCTCGCGCTCCGCCTCGTCGAGCTGCTCGCGTTCGCACAGGCAGAGAGCGAGGCAGGCGTGGGCCTCGGCATCGTTGGGATCCTCGCCGAGCACTTCGCGCCAGGCGCGTTCGCTGAGCTCATAGCGCTCCTGGCCCTGGAGCAGGCGGGCGCGCTCGCGGGACGAGCTCATCGCTTATCGAGGTACTTGAGCACCTCGTCATAGGTGCCGCCCTGGTTCGCGTAGAGCGCGTAGTTCTTCGCCGAGGAGAACCAGTCGCGGGTGCTCGGCTTGAGAGATTGGGCGGCGGCGACCAGGTCCTTGGTGGTGAGCGGACGGGGGATGCCGTCCTTGATCGCGGATTTGAGCTTGGCTTCGATCGCGGTATCGACCGCGGCCTTGAGGTCGGCGCCAGAGAAGTCCTCGGTCTTCTTGGCGATCAGCTCGACATCGGGCTGGTCGACCGGCTTGCCCGCGAGCAGCACGCGCAGGATGCTGGCGCGCGCGGCGGCGTCCGGCGGCGGGACGAAGAGGATGCGATCGAAGCGCCCCGGGCGCCGGAAGGCGGAATCGAGATGCCAGGGCGCATTGGTGGCGGCGAGGATGAGCACCCCGTCGTTGGAGGTGTTCACCCCGTCGAGCTCGGCGAGGAACTGGTTGATCACCTGCCTGCCGGCATGCTGCTTGCTGTCGGCACGGCTTGCCGCCAGGGCGTCCACCTCGTCGAAGAACAGTACGCACGGCTTGCTGCTGCGCGCCTGGTCGAAGACGGCATGGAGGTTGCGCTCGCTCGCGCCGATCCACATGTCGAGCACATCGTTGATGCCGATGCTGATGAAGCCGGAATTGATCTCGCCGGCGGTGGCGCGCGCCAAATGGGTCTTGCCGCATCCGGGCGGGCCGTAGAGCAGGATGCCGCCGCCGATCGGCTTGCCATAGGCGCGGTAGAGGTCGACGTGCTGGAGGGGATAGATGATCTTGAGGCGGATCTCCTCCTTCACCGCCTCCATGCCGCCGACGTCCTTGAAGGCGATCTTGGGGCGCTCGACCGCCGCCAGGTCGTCGGCCTTGCCGCCGCTTGAGGCGGCGCGCACCCGCCCATCGACGATGTCGGACTCGGCAGCCGCTGCGCTGGATGCGGCATGCACCCCCAGCTGGCCGCTCAGCAGTTCATCGGCAGCGAGCGGATCGGCGGCGATGCCGCGCTTGTAGGTGCGCACCGCGCGTTCGACTTCGCCGCTACGCAGCAGCAGGCGGGCGTAGAGGACCAGCGCCTGCCCCGGGGCATCGGGCTTGCCGCACAGGTCCTCGAGCACCACCTGTGCATGGCTGGACTTGCCCTGGAGTTCGAACGCCTTGGCCAGGCCGACCTTCAGGCCCGGCTCCTGGTTCCAGCGCACGAGCGCATTGCGGAATTCCGTTTCCGCCTCCGCCCCCCTGCCCAGGCCGAGCAGCGAATTGCCGAGCAGCAGTACCAGGGGAAGGTTGTCGGGCGAGACTGCCAGCGCCGCGCGCAACCCAGCTATTGCATCCGTACTATCGGCCATGGGGACCTCGGACCGGGAGCATGACCATTTGAGGCCGCAATCAAGTCCGAGCGCGTGAGGCGATCCAACGGTCGCGGCCCGCGCGGGCCCGAGGGTCGACCAGGATCGTCGCCGCCTTGCCGGGTCCGAGATCGAATACCAAATGTCGAGTGGCGAGGATTGTGTGATCGGAATCCGACTGTCGAGAACCATTTCGAGCGGTCAAATTCGTCCCTTTCAATGAGATGAGTTAATGCGCAGCACGCCCATTCATGCCACATCCCGCCTCTCGCGCCATGGCCGCGGGCAGCGCGGCCCTTGAGCAGTGGCGGGATATCTCTGGGTAAGCCGGTCTCATCCTTTCTTCTTCACGGCCTGCAAGATCAGGATGGCGATTAGACATGATCCAATAAATGAGTAGTCGAATACTTTTAGAGCCGCCTTGTTCGCATGTGCTGAATCACTCATGCTCATTCCGGCATAAAATACCCCAAATCCGGCGACCATTTGCCATCTAGTGATCTTTTTATTTCTGGACGATATCGCCTTGCCTGCGTCATTCCCGCCAACTTGGATCTCCTTCACTGATTGGCCACAAGACGGGCAAAGGGAGTCGGTCATTGGGATGACGTTTGTCTTGCAATTGATGCACTGGATGATTTCGCTCATAGGTTCCTACAGCGGATGATTTCACCCCCAGGTGTAGTTCAGGAAAGTAGCCGCTAGGATCAGCTCTGCGTTGGCATGAGGCGGAGCCCCGCCGTTCTCCAGCATGGCGACGTAGCTGTCGAACTTCTGGAAGGAGGCCTCCAAGTCTAGGAGGCATGGCGCAAGAACAGGCTCGCTGCTGCTTCGCACGGTTTCGGAATGCGCGACTAAGTCCCTGAAGGTCTTAGAACTTCGCGGGGCAGGGGAC
>JAYVMM010000852.1:0-11680 GCA_043758975.1 Planctomycetota bacterium
ACGCGGCAGCGGTGGCGGCGGTGCTGCGCGCGCACGGCGCGCGCTATGTGGCGATGTGCGGCTGGATGCGCTTCTTCGACCCGCCCGAGGATTTCCGCGGGCGGGTCTTCAACATCCACCCCAGCCTGCTGCCGGCCTTCGGCGGGCGGGGCATGTACGGGCTGCATGTGCACCGCGCGGTGCTCGCTGCCGGGGTGCGCGTCACCGGCTGCAGCGTGCATGTCGTCGCCGGCGACTACGACAGCGGGCCGCTGCTCGCCCAGCGCGAGGTCGCAGTGCTCGCGGGCGACACCCCGGAGAGCCTGCAGGCGCGCGTCCAGGCGATGGAGCGCGAGCTCTACCCTGAAGCGATCGCCGCCGCCCTGCGCGCGGCGGCGGTCGCGCCGCTGATACCACCGCAGGCGCCGCCACCGGGCGGCGCTTGTGCTTGAGCCTGGATCGCCCATGGTGTGGCGCCATGCCTGACGTCAGCCTCGACCATCGGCAGCTGGAGAGCTATCTCCCGCACCGCGGCGCCAACCTCATGACCGATGTGGTCGAGCTCAACGCCGAGCGCACCCACGCTCGTTCGCAGACGCGCATCGCGCGCAACGACGCGCGCGGGCGCGAGATCTTCGGGCGCACCGGTGCGGGCGGGTCGATCCTGTGGTACGAGCCCTTCCTCGCCGAGTTGATGGCGGTGACCGGGATGCCGCTCCTGCACGAGCGCCTGGTGGCGCTCGGCCATGTGGCGGTGTTCAGCATGATCAGCCGCCTCTCCTTCCTGCGTCCAGTGCCGCTCTACGGCGAGGTCATCGGCCACGCGACGATCACCCGCGACCGCAGCGGCTTCACCGTCTTCAGCACCCACGCCACGGTCGACGGCCACAAGGTGCTCGAGGCCGAGGTGATGTCGGGCTCGGCCAGCCTCGCCAGCGTGGGCCAGAGCCCGATCCGCCCGCTGGTTTCGGCGCGCGGCGGGCACGCGGTCGAGCCCGGGCAGTTCGCCTGGAAGTCCTCCGGCATGCGCTTCCTCGACAGTGTGATCGAAAGCAACGCCGCCAGCGGTCGGCTGATCGGCACCTACACCTACCCGCACGACCATGCCTTCGTGCCCGGGCACTTCCCCGGTACCGCGGTGATGATGGGGGTGACCCAGTGGGCGATGGTCGCCGACGCGGTGTGGCAGGCGCGCAACGCCTTCGGCTACACCGGAGGGGTGCTCGCCCAGGGCGTGGTGCGCCGCCAGGACGGCAGCGAGATCATCGACGTACGTGACCTCCTCATCGAGAACGATGGCGGCCTACCGCGCATCGCCACGACCAAGCGCCTCGCCTTCCGCGAGCCGATGCGCCCCGGCGACGGGGTGCTGGTCGAGGTCACGGTCAAGCCGGCATGAGCCGTACCCCGTGGCAGCCGTATGGGCGTGCCCCTTTCCCGCCCGGCGCGCGCGATTAAGCTGGGCGCCAATGGAACCGCCGCCGGGCCAAGCTGTTGATGAAGTGCTGGTCGGGCAGTGCCAGGGCGGGGACTTTTCCGCCTTCGAGGTGCTCTACGAGCGCTACCGCCGCCCGATCCTCGCCTACATCTACCAGATCACGCGCAACTACGACGAATCGGCGTGTATCGCCCAGGACGTCTTCCTGAGGGTGTTCGAGCATGTCGGGCGCTTCGACGTCACCCGGCGCTTCTCGACCTGGCTCTACACCATCGCGCGCAACGCCTCGATCGACTACCTGCAGGCGCGCAGCCGCAAGGTGATGATCGGCTTCACCGACCTCGATCGCGACGAGGAGACCAACACCGTGGCCGCCACCGCCGCCGCCCCGGGGGTGAGCGTGGAGAGCAAGCTCGCGCGCGCGGAGTCGAACCGCATGCTCAGCGACGCCCTCGCCGAGCTGCCGCAGATCTACCGCGAGATCATCGAGCTGATCATCTTCCAGGAACTCTCCTACGAGGACGCCTCGACCATCCTCGGCGGCATGAGCCTGGGCACCCTGCGCAGCCGCATGTTCCATGCCCTGCGCCGCCTGCGCCACATCCTCCAGGGCAAGGGCGGCGAGAACGGCGAGAACCTGATCTGAACCCGTGCCCGAGGGAGGCCACGCCGATGTCCGATACCACGCGCCCCAGCGCCGCTGCCGTCCCCGCCTCCCCCGGCGAGCTCACGCTCACCGCATTGGCGGTCGAGCTCGCCAGCGCCGACCCGGTGGCGATCATCCGCCGTGCGCTCGAGCGCGCGCAAGGCGCGGTCGCCATCAGCTTCAGCGGCGCCGAGGATGTGATGCTGATCGAGTACGCCAGCCAGTGCGGGCGGCCTTTCCGCGTCTTCACCTTGGATACCGGGCGGTTGCACGCGGAAACCTACCGCTACTTCGCCGCGGTCGAGGCACACTACCAGCTGCGCATCGAGTACTGCCTGCCTGAGCGCGCCGGGGTCGAGGCGCTGGTGCGCGCCAAGGGCCTTTTCAGCTTCCTCCAGGACGGCCACAGCGAGTGCTGCAACCTGCGCAAGGTCGAGCCGCTGCGCCGCCAGCTCAGCACCCTGCGCGGCTGGATCACCGGCCAGCGCCGCGATCAGAGCCCGACCCGCGGGGCGGTGCCGGTGGTGCAGACCGACCCCGCCTTCACCGGTGTGGACGGCGGCGAGTTGGTCAAATGGAACCCGCTCGCCAACCGCACCAGTGACGAGGTGTGGCTGGCCATCCGCGCCCTCGGGGTGCCCTACAACCCGCTGCACGAGCGCGGCTTCGTCTCGATCGGCTGCGAACCGTGCACGCGCGCGGTGCTGCCCGGCCAGCACGAGCGCGAGGGACGCTGGTGGTGGGAGGAGGCGACCAAGAAGGAATGCGGGCTGCACAGCGGCAACCTGAAGGGACGCTGAGAACGCGCTGAGAGCGCGCTGAGGCCGCAGCACAGCGCCCTGCCCCGGCCTCAACTCACCCGCGTACGCGCACGTGCTCGGTGCGCGGCGGCAGATTGATCACGCGGTCGACCGCGGCGAGCGCGCTGCCGGCGTCACTGGTGGCGATGAGCAGGGCGAGCGTGCGGCGGCTGCGCAGCTGGGAGAGCAGGCGCCAGTACTCGCGCGCGGCGTTGCCACCCAGTCCCGCCCCGGGTTCGTCGAGGATGACCAGCACGGGGTCGAACACCAGCGCCCGGGCCAGCGCCACCAGCTGGCACATCTCGGCGCTCGCCATGCCCGGCTGCACGCGCGGCACCTCGTCGAGCTCGAGCTCGAGCTCGGCGCAGGCGCGCGCCATCAGGCGCGCGCTCTCGGCAGCGCCGGTGTCACGGTGCCAGCGCAGCGGCAGCGCGAGGTTGTCGTAGAGGGTGAGGTTGCCGAGCAGGGCGCCGTGCTGGGCGACGTAGCCGATGCGCGCGCGCAGAGCGAAGAGCTCGGCGCGCTCGAGGCGCAGCGGGCTCTGCCCATGCACCAGCACCTCGCCGGCACCCGGGCGGGCGGCGCCGAGCGCGAGGCCGAGCGCGGTCGACTTGCCCGAGCCCGCCGGCCCGCACAGCGCTAGCGCCTCGCCAGGCGCGAGGCTGAAGTCGAGATGCTCGAGCAGCGGCCCGGCGAAGCGCGGATCGTGGTAGGAGAGGTCGACGAACTCGAGCACGGGGACGCGGGCGGGGTCAGCCATGGCCCGCCTCAGCGCCCGAGCTCGTAGAGCAGGGTGGTGACCATGGCGTCCCAGCAGAACACCGCGGTGAAGGAGCGCACCACCGCGCGCGTGGTGGCGCGCGGCACCTCGGTCAGCGACAGCCCGCAGGACAGCCCTTCGCGGCAGCTGATGGCGCCGATGAGCAGGCCCGGCACCACGGTCTTAAGCGCGACGATGAAGGCGTCAGCGCCCGAGAGCTGGGCGGTGATCGCCGCAAGGTACTCGCCCGCCGGCGGCACGTCCGGTATGAGCAGGCGGCTGAGCAGGTAGCCGCAGGTCAGCGAGATGGCGATGAACACCTGGGCCAGGCAGAACAGCGACACCGCCATGCCGCCCAGGCGCGGGAAGACCAGGTATTCAAAGGGGGCGATGCCACCGAGGGTGAGGGCATTGATCTCGCCCGAGACGCGCATGGTCGCCATCTCAGTGGCGATCGCGGTGCCGCTGCGCGCCAAGACCACCAGGGCGACGATGATCGGGCCGAGCTCGCGCACCAGCACCACCACCATCAGCTTGCCGAACAGCTCGGACTGCCCGAGGCCGACGAGTTGGATCTGCACCACCACCGAGAGCGAGGTCAACAGTCCGAGCAGGGCGGTGAAGGGCACCGCATCGACGCCGGTGAACTGCACCTGCTTCCACAGTACGGTGCGCGTCACGGGCTTGAGCGTTGTGAAGGCGGTGCCGAGGTGGCCGATGAAGGCGGCGATGACGATCACCACCTCGCCGAGGTAGCCGAACAGCGCGGTCAGGCGGCTCCCGACCGACTCCAAGACGGCGAGTGGCGTGATCACGAACCGCCAATGTCGGTACTCGGCGGGAATGCAAAAGGACCCATGCGGCGACGCGCCGGATCTCGCGTGGTGCCGGTACCACCCACCTGCGAAGACCCAGGATTGCACCGCATACGCTCAATACTTGCAACGCAGCACGAAGAGTAAACCGCCATCTATCGACTGCTAACCCGCGGTACCGTCGCCACCTGCGCTGAGAATGCGCACACCGGCGCGGATCAGCGGCGGTGGCGGCGCCGTCCCAGGGCCGCGCGCAGGCACAGCGCGAAGGCGGCGACCAGCGCAGCGGCGCTCGAGCCCAGCCCGCAGCCGCCGCCGGCGCCGGCGTCGGGGCCGGTGACCGAGCCCACCGGCGGCTTGCCCGAAGGCAGCGCGCCATTGATCACCAGCGCCTTGTTGGCGCCCAGCGAGCCGGCGGCGCCCGGCACCGGCAGGGTGAGCGCGGCATCGAAGGCGCCCGGGCCGGCCCAGGTGATGACGCCGCCGTTGAGGAAGAGCGCATTGGCGCTGCTGCAGTCGAGCTTGGCGCTGGCATCGTTGGCGCCGACCACATAGGTGAAGGTGAGCACGGATGTACCGTTGCCGCCGGCGTAGGTCGCCTCCGCCGGGATGGCGCCGGTGGCGAGCTGCAGTTCGGGGGTGCCGCTGACGCTCACCGGCAGCGAGAAGGTCACCGTCAGGTCCAGGCTCTGGCCGAAAGTATAGGTGCCGTTGGCGGTGGTCGAACTCACCTGGGTCACCGCCGGCGGGCTGCCGTCGATCACCAGTGAGGTGCTGGCACTGAGCGAGCCGTGCGCCCCGGGGGTGGCGAGGGTGGGGGAGACGGTCAGGCCGCTGACGCCGGCGTCGGTGATGCTGCCGCCGCTGAGCGCGACCGGTGAGGCGTAGTCGAGGTGGGCGCTGCTGTCGCCGGCACCGACCACGTAGGTGAAGGAGAGGGTGGAGGTGCCGCTGCCGGAGGTGTAGGTGGCGCTGCCGCCGCTGTTGAGCGCCAGGGTCGGACCGCCGGTGGCCAGCACCGCGGAGGAGAAGGTCACCGTGATGGTGATCTGGCTGCCGAGGTGGAAGGTGCCGCTGCTGGGAGCCGCGCTGACGCCGATCACGCCAATGCTGCTCTGCGCCACGGTCAGGACATCGCTGGTCACCGCCGGGGCGACGGCGAGGTGGTAGCCGCTGCCCGCCGCGAGGGTCATGACCACCGTCTCGGTGAGATTGAGCGTCGGGTTGGCGATGGGGGTGATCGCCAGCGCCACGTTGGCGGTGTGCGCCGGGATGGTGAGCTGGCCGGTGAGGGTGGCGAGGGTGAAGGTCCCGGGCGGGGGCTGGATGTCGGTATTGATGACCGCGCTGCCGCCGATGGTGTAGGTCACCGTCAGACTGGTTGGCGAGGGCGGGGTGCAGGTGACCGTGAAATGCCCGGGGGCAAGGCCGACCTCGGAGGGCTGGACATGCTGGGTGGGGTCGATGGCGATGGCTGGCGCGCCGTCGATCACCAGGGTGGCGCCGGCGGAGATCGAACCCGCGGCGCCCGGCGCCGCCAGGGTGTTGTTCACCGGCGGCAGCGTGACGTCGAGCGGCGCGAAGGCGCCGCTGAGGGCGCTGCTGCCGGTGTAGTCGAGCGCGCTGCTGGCGTCGCCGACCGCGACCAGATAGGTGAACAGCAGGGTGGCGGTACCGCTGCCGGAGGCGTAGGTGGCGGTGGCGCTGGCGCTGCTGTTGAGCGCCAGGGTGGCGGGGCCGGAGACCGTCACCGCCGCCGAGAAGGTCAGAGCCAGGGTGATGGTGTCGCCGAGGTGGTAGGTGCCGGCAGGCGACTGCGCGGCGACGCCGAGCACGCCGACGCGGTCCTGCGCCACCGTCAGAGTGTCGGTGGTGGGGGTGCCGAGGTGGTAGCCGCTGCCGCTGAGCAGGGTGAGCGACACCGTTTCCGCGGGGTTGAGCACCGCCGCGTTGTCGATCGCCGCGATCGGGAAGTGGTAGACGGTCTGGCCGGAGGGGATCACCAGCTGGCCCGGAGTGCCGCCCACCGGCTGGATGTCGACCCCGGTCACCGCGCTGCCGCCGAGGGTGTAGTTCACGGTCAGGGCGCTGGGCTGGGCCGGAGTGCAGGTGACCACGAAGTAACCCGCGGTCGGGCCGACCTCGGTGGGGTTGAGATGAAGGGCGACATTGAGCGCCACCGCCGGGGTGCCGTCGATGTCGAGCGCGCTGTCGGCGAACAGCGAGCCGGCGCTGCCCGGTGCCGGCAGGGCGGTGCTGACGACGAAGAGCGGGACGTGGGTGGCGCTGAGGTTGGCGTCGACGATGGTGCCGCTGAGGGCGTTGCTCGTGAGGTAGTCGAGGTGCGGGTTGACGTCGCCGGCGCCGACGGTGTAGCTGAAGGTCACCGCCGCACTGGGGGCGCCGAGCGGGGCGACGTAGGTGGCGATGGCGTTGGTCGGACCGGTATTCAGCGCGAGGGTCGGGTTGGCGCCCGAGATCGCGACCGGGGCCGAGAAGGTGACCGCGATGGCGATGGTGTCGCCGACATGGAAGGTGCCGCTCGTTGGCGTCGAAGTCACCCCGATCACCTTGATCTGGCCCTGGGCGATGTTCAGGCTCGCGCTGCTCGCCGCCGGCGAGGGGATGATGTAGGTGCCGGTGGGCAGCACGGTGAGCACTGCGATGTCGACCGCCTTATAGGGCGGCAGTGGGCTGATGTTGGGGTCGACCGCGATGGTGACGCTGGTGGTGCCGGCGAGGATGGTCGCGGTGCCGGTGCCCGAGACCACGCTGTAGTTGGCGGGCAATAGGTAGTCGGTGCCGGGCGCGGCGGTGCCGCTGAGCGCGTACTGCACGGTGAGGTTGCTGACCGGGGCAACCTGGGCGCTGATGATGAAGGTGCCGACGGTGTGGGTGGTGTTGTAGATCGCCGGCTGCTGGGCGTCGACGCCCTTAGCCACCGAGACCTGCGGCACCGGCGGCGGCAGCGGCAGCAGGCTGAGGGTGGCCGAGGCGTTGAGGCTGCCGCTGGCGGCGGCGAGTAGGTAGTCGTAGGTCGGGCTGAGGCTGAGGGTGACGGTCTTGCCGTTGGTGCCGAGGTTGGCGGTGATCAGCGGGATCACGGTGATGGTGGCGGTGGCGGTATTGGCGGGGATCACCACCGAGTAGATGCCGCCATTCACGCTCAGGCTGCTGGCCGAGGACAAGGTATAGTCGATGCCCGGCTGGCCGACGCCCGCGCCGCTGCCGATGATGGTGAAGGGCACCGTCATGGCCTGGGAGAAGGGCCGAGTGAGGGTGATCTGGAAAGTGCCAGTGGTGGAGGTGGTCTGGGTTGCGCCCTGCACCGCGTTGGCGGCGGCGAGGATGCTCGCGGTGCAGTCGGCGCCAGCGATGATGACTTGTCCGGCGGTGGGCGTGATGGCGGCGTAGTTGAGGTCGTCGAACAGCGCCATGGTCACGCTCAGGCGCGCATCGTTCAGGCCGTTGTCGATCGGGTTGATGCCGAAATCGACCTGGGTGGATTCGGCGGGGATCAGCAGCTGGACGATGCCGCCGGTGGAATTGAGGTTGAGGTTGGAGTTGTAGGGCGGGTCGTCGCTGACATTGAGCGCCGTGCGCAGGGCCGGCGACGGCGTGGTGCCCGGGGTCAACGCGGAATGCAGGTTGTTGACGCCGTTGAAGCCGACGGTGCCGACCGTGTAGCGCCGGAAGGTGATGTCCTGATCGGTGGACAGCACCGGGTCCGGGGTAGCGCTGAGGATGACGTAGCGGCAGAGGTTGGCGTTCTCCCCGGCGAGGGTGAAGACGTCTCCGAGGGCAAAGGTGCCCACGCCATTCTCGATGATCAGCGCGGTGGTGCCCGGCACCACCGGCGCCGAGACTTGCCCGATGTAGGAAACCACCCCGATCGGCGTCACCACGTCGCCGTCGTGGACCGGGGCGATCAGCCCGGTGGTCAGCTGGAGCGGGCCGGGCGCGCCAGCATAGGCCGAGGCCAAGGTGTAGACATGGGCATTGTTGCCGGCGAAGTAGACCTGGGTGCCCACCGGCAGGGAGGCGCCGATACCGAGATTCACCGCCGTGACGGTGTGCACCGTCGGGCTGCCGGGATAGGCCACCACGTTCCAGCCCATGCTGTTGCTGGTGGTGTTGGTGACGCTGCCCAGGGCGCTGCCGCCGATCTTGTAGGTGACGTAGTACTGGTCGGTGCCAGAGCCATTGCTGGCGTTGGTGGCCGCGCTCGGCAGGGTCGCGGTGCCGCCGAACTGCACCTTGAGCGCCTTGTCGTAGAGCGGGGTGGCGAAGAGCGGATTCAGGCTGACGGTGCCGTTGAAGCCGCCCGCGGTGGACACCGTGCTCCCGATCGGGATGCCGGCGGTGATGCCCGGGGCGAAGCTGAGGTAGCTGCTGCCGCCGGTGCCGAAGGTCGCGCTGGCAGTGGCATTGAAGGTGCCGCCGGTGGCGGTCGGCGCGATGGCGATCGCGGTCCCGTTGGTGGGCACCGCGCCGGTGGTGGGTGCGAGATAGAGTTGGGCCAGCCCGGGTGCGCTGACCGAGCCCGGGAAGGTGGTGATGGGGGAGAAGCTGACGCGCAGGATGCCGCGGCGCGGGGCGGCGGGGTCGTCGGCGGTGCCGACCTTGGAGGTGTCCTCATAGGCGACCGGGGCGGGCACCACCACGCTCGCCTGGTAATCGCCCTCGGCGATGTCGACCTGCGCTGACGAGGCGGTCTGCACGACATTGTAGATATTATTGGGGTCGAGGGCGACTTTCACCACCAGGGGCAGGTCGCCGGTGATGGCGCTGTTGTCGAGCGGGGTGATCACCAGCTGCGCGAAGGTGTTGCCGTCGGCGATGGTGACGGTGCCGGCGGTGGCGTAGGCCGGCAGCGCCAGGGTCGCGCTCGAGGTGATGGTGTAGGTGGGCAGGGTGGCGCTGTTGTGGGTGGTGGCAGCGCCGCTGAGGGTGAAATAGACCACCAGATTGCCGCTCGAGCTGTCGCGGTTGAACTGCACCACCGCCGACGAGAGCGTGGCCTCGGCGGCCACCGGTTGAATGCTGGTGATGGAGACGTTGGCGGCCCAGGCCTTGGCGCCGGAGATGGCGAGCAGCGCGGCGAGCACCAAGACGCGCAGCATATGCTTGAGCGTGCGCGTTTCGGGGCGGTGGTCGGCGGCGGCGGCGACGGCGATAGCGATAGCGATAGTGGTCATGCGCGCTCCGGGGCTCAGAACCGGTAGCCGGCGATCAGGCCGAAGCCGACGCCCTGCTGCTTGAGGGTGAGCTCGCTGCTGATGTTGCCAGGGAAGCTGAGCTGGGCGCGGGCGCGTCCGATCAGGCCGTCGACCACCACGCCGTAGATCCAGTCGCGCTCGGTGAGGTAGCCGCCGAGGCGTAGGCCGAACTGGTAGTAGGAACCGGTGTGGCGCTCGCGCACGTAGGAGCCGGAGAGGTTGTGCTGCTCATCGTCGGTCCACGCCGCGCCGCCGGCGATCAGCGGCAGCACCATGACGAAGCTGGAGATGCCGTCGCCGAGGCCGTCATTGCTGTTGATGCCGTACTCGTAACCGCCCATCAGGGTCACCCCGAGGGTGCGGTAGTGGAGCTTGTCCGGCGAGGTGTTGGCGACGGTGCCGCCGCCGTCCACGCTGTAGGTGCCGGGGGTGATGTCGTAGTCGACGCCGCTGAGCATGGCGCCCCACACCAGGCCGCCCCAGGGATGGCCGGTGCCGCAGATCATGCCGACCTCGCCGCCGTAGCCGAAGGACTGTCCGGGGTCGCGCCAACGATAGTTGGTCTGGGTGCCGTCATTGGCGGTGGCGCGCTCGGTGACCTTGGGCGAGGGCGGCAGCACGAAGCCGAGCAAGAGGTCGTGGAAGTCGACGTCCGCGAAGAGCGGATCGGCAGCCTGCGCCGAGGGCGCCAGGACGCCGATGAGCCCCGCTCCGAGCACCAAGCCTGCTACCCGCATCCCCACTCCTTGAGCCCGACCGCCACTGGGTCGCATGGTGAGACGTCCAGACTAGATAAAGGCTTACGCCTGTCCATTTGCAACGTTGGCGCCCGGGGCGCAGCTGCCGCCCAGAACCTTCGTTCAGCGCGGCGTGCGCTCCCGCCGCCGGGCCACGCCGACGCCCAGGCCGCTCACAAGCAGCGCCAGGGCGGCGAAGCCATTGCCGCCGCCGCAGCCGCCGCCGGAGCTTTTGGTGGAGCCGCCGCTGCTGGACAGCACGGTGATGGTGACCGCAGCAGTCCCTGATGTCGCCAGGCCGTCGAAGGTGGTGAAGGTGAAGCTGTCTGGCCCCACGTAGTCCTGCTGCGGTGTGTAGGTGACGCTTGGCGGGGTGTCGATGAGGGTGCCGTGGGCGGGCGGGCTTATGACGGTGTAGGTCAGCACCGGATTGGGCTGATGGTCGGGATCGAAGCCGGTCAGCACGATGCCGAGCGCCTGGTTCTCCGCCACCACCAGGTTCTGCGGGTAGGCGGCCGGCGGCAGGTTGGCGACCACCGTCAAGGTGATGGTCGCAGCCTTCTGAGCCGAGCTGCCATGGTTGGTCCCGGCGTTGACGGTATCCACCGCGAGCACCCCGAAGGCGTCGCCGCCCAGGTAGCCGGCATTCGCGCTGTAGCTCGCCACCGCCGGGGGGCCGGCGGCGAAGGTGACGGTGCCGTGCTGCGGCGCATGTGCGGGGTCGAGGGCGTAGGTGAGCGGGGCCTGGTCGGGCACGCTGCCGCTGACCGTCACCGCGAGATGGTAGCCGGGATAGGTGGTGAGCGTTTGGTCAGGCAGCTGCGGGGTGAGCGCGATCTGGTTGATGGTGATGGTGAAGGCGATCGCCGTGCTGGTGTTGGAGCCGCCGCCGCCGGTGCTGCCGTTGTCCACCAGCACCGCGCTGGCGTTCACCGGCGTGCTACCCGAGGTGTAGACGTTGGGCAGCACACGGAGGGTGAGGGTGCCGCTGGCGAGATCGATGGTCGGCGGCGAGGAGAACAGCGTGGGTCGATCGGTGGTGACGGTGAAGCCGGTGAGGGTGCTGGTGTCGCCCGGGCCATTGGCGATGGCGGTGGCCCAGCCCGGAAAGGTGGCGATCAGCGCATTCTCGTTCATGTTCAGCGCGAGCGCGGCGCTGCTGACGGTGAAGGTCGGCGGGCGGTTGACCGGTGCGATCACCACCTGGACGGTGGCGGGATCGGAGATCAGCACGCCGTCGGCGACGGTGAAGGTGAAGCTGTCGTTGCCGGTGGCGCTGCCGGCGG
>JAYVMM010000853.1:0-4251 GCA_043758975.1 Planctomycetota bacterium
ATCGCTTGGCGCATAGCCAGAAGCCGTCGCCGTCCCAGAACAGGACTTCCAGCCGGCGCCGATCCTTCCCCACGAAAATGAAGGCGTCGCCGCTGAGCGGGTCGCGGCCCAGCTGGCCGGACACCATTGCGGAGAGCGTGTCGTAGGAGCGACGCATATCGGTCACGGCACGCGCCAGGAACAGGCGGAGGACGGCGATGGCGATCACGACAGCGCCTCGACAAGGGCCTTCAGCAGCGCCGGGTCAAAGCCAGGCTCGATGGGGATGTTGACGCCGCCACGAAACTGCACGGCGAGGCTGGAGCGGGGCGAGCCGCGTTGCAACTCGACGAAGCCAGCATCAACGGGAGCGACCCGGGATGCGACTTGCTTCCAGTAGCACAGCCGCCAGGCATCGATGCCGTTGGCATCGGCATCGGCATCGGCATCGGCATCGGCATCGGCATCGGCAATAGGCGGCCGGCGAGAGGCCGCTGCCTTTCCATGATGCGACCAGAGCGTGGCCTAGGGTTGGGGTCAGTGAGCGATGTGCGATGATTTCCGGCATGACGATGCCTCCTGGAAGACGATCATCTCCAGGGCAATCAGGCCACTCTACACGGGCTTCACCGGGCGCATACCTTGAGTCCGCTGCGCTTCGCCCATCGAATCCACGACAGGAAATGTCGTCGCGCTCCGCCCGCACCTTCTGCATCCCTCCAGTGGCGCTGCTTTCTGCACTGCTGCTGTCTCCATGGCGCCTGTGTGTTAGGAGATTGGCCCGACATTCGCGATATGGCGGTTCACCAGCCCACGTCACTAGGAACACCATGCATTACCTCGTCACCGGCGGAGCCGGCTTCATTGGCAGTCATCTTGTCGAAGCGCTGATCGCACAGGGAAATGCGGTCACCGTGCTCGACAATTTCAGTACGGGATCCACCGAGAACCTTAGGGGGATGGCCAACTCGCCGAAGCTGAGGGTCATCCATGGTTCGGTATGCGACGAATCTCTTGTCGATGAGGCGTGCGCCCATGTCGATGCTGTCATTCATCTTGCAGCAGCCGTCGGTGTGCGCCGCATCCTCGATCATCAAGTGTCATCAATCGTTACCAATCTGCGTGGCGCGGAGGTCGCCATGCGTGCAGCGTCAACGCATGGTCGATTGCCATTCTTCCTGGCTTCGACCAGCGAGGTGTATGGCAAGCTGGAGCAGATACCCTTCCGCGAGGATGGCGACTGCGTACTCGGCAGCAGCTCCTTGCACCGCTGGAGCTATGCCTGTTCCAAGCTCATGGACGAATTCCTGGCTTTGGCCTATCATCGTGAACGCTGCCTTCCGATCAGGATCTGCCGTTTCTTCAATGTGACCGGTCCGCGGCAATCAGCGGCCTACGGCATGGTGCTCCCGCGCTTCTGCCAGGCCGCTCGGTCCGGACGCGACCTGGAGGTCCATGGCGACGGCATGCAGACGCGCTGCTTCCTCCATGTCCACGACGCCGTATCTGCGATCCTGGCATTGCTCGATTGTCCTGCGGCAATCGGTGAAATCGTCAATGTTGGCGCAAGCGATGAGGTCACCATCCATGAATTGGCGGAACGGGTGATTGCACAGGCGGGATGCGATTCATCGCCTCGTCTGGTCCCATACGCCGAAGCATTCCCGCAGGGCGGATTTGAGGATATGCGCCGCCGAGTCCCGGATGTGAGCAAGCTGCAACGTCTGACCGGATGGCATCAGCAGTGGGACCTGGATGCTATGATCCAGGATTGCCTACGAACGCACGCACCTCCAGCGCCATCCGCTGACAGGCTCATCAATTGGCACGATTCGGCTCAGCTCGCCATTTCCTGAATTCTTGGGCCTTCCGGCAAATCTGTGGGTGAATTCGTGGGGGTAGACCCGGATTCGGGGCATACCTTTCGACGCCATACGCCCAGATCGGCGGCATTTTAGCCGCCTTTGGGCACAGAGGGTGTCCAATCTGGGCTACGCCGAAAGCTCTGCCCCGAATCTCAAATCTAAACAGGAATTATAGATGAAGGAAGATGCGGGAAAATCCCGATAATCATCGACCTTATCCGCGCAATTCAGCGGGAAAGCACCCACAGATTTGCCGGAAGAGGCGAATACTTGTTATGGGTCATGCACATTGCAGAGGCAGACCTGGATCAATCGTGCAATGTGCACGCGACTAGACGGAGCATGAGACCGGATACCATGCGTCGCCGCCCTGGACAAGTCTGATGTCGATGAACGAAATCATAGCGGGATTCTGGTTCACCGCCGATGAGGCGCGCACGGCTATCGTGCGCTATGCTGACCAGGGCGGTTGGTGGGTGCTCATCGCCTTCCTGCCATTCATCCTGCTCGATCTTCGCCGTTTCCTGGCGCCGTCGATCGTGTTGCTGACCATGCGCTGGCTGGGACTCCCGCGGAACCGGGATGATGCCACGGAGCGATTCCTGGCGAGCCATCCACGGGTCAGTGTGGTGCTGGCCGGATACAATGAAGAGGCAGCCATCGAGGCGGCCATCGTGTCGCTGCTGGAAATCGGGTATCCCGACCTGGACATCGTGGTTGTCGATGATTGCTCGGATGATCGTACCTACGACCGGGCTCTGCCCTATGCGCAGCGCGGGGTGATCCGACTCGTACGCAACTCGTCGGCCACGGGGCGTGGGGGCAAGCCCAGCGGAATGAATCTGGGGACGCGTCTAGCGACCGGTGATTTCCTGATCTACCTCGACGTCGACACCTCGTTTGACCGCGATCTCCTGCGCCACCTCATCGGGCCCTTCGCCGATCCCCGTGTCGGAGTGGTGGCCGGCAATCTGAAGGTGCGTAACGCCACGGCCTCGTTCTGGACCCGGATGCAAGCGGTCGAATACCTCATCGCCGTCGGCCTCCATCGCCGTTGGCTAAATGTGTTCGGCAGCAACTACCTCGCCAGTGGTGCCTGTGGCGCTTATCGACGCACCGTCTTGAACAGCTTCGGAGGATGCGATGTCGCCACTGCCGAGGACCTCGACAATACCCTGAAAGCCCGGCGCGCTGGCTGGAAAGTGGTCTTTTCCCCACAGGCAATTGCCACGACCGACGTTCCGGAGACCCTGAGCGTCCTCATCCGTCAGCGCATGCGCTGGGACCGCGACCTCGTGCGCGTGGCGTTCCGTAAGCATATTGACCTCATCAATGGTCGCCGTTATGGCGGAATGCTGTCGTTGGAACTCGTCCAGGTGCTGATAATCTCGGTGGTGGCGAACCTAGCCTATGTCGTCTACATCCTGTTTATGCTGGCAACAGCGCCCATGGTACTGGTGGCGCTCATGATCGCGTGCGGGCTGCTCTACGCGCTGTTGGCGGTGCTGAGCGTGGCGACGGCCCTGGTGTTCAGCGAACGTCGGCGTGATGAGCTCCCGCTGCTCGCCTGGGCGCCCCTGTTGCCGTTCTATAACGAAATCATCTTTCGGTGGGTTCGCATCTACGCCACCCTCCTCGAGCTCTTGCGCATCAATCAGGAAGATCCCTTCTTGCCTCAGTCCGCGTGGCGCAATGTCCGCTTCTAATGCCATGAGACCCTGCCCATGAACGAAACCTGCCGCATCCTGCTGATATGCGATGACGACCTGACCGGGCTGGAGCTGCGCCGTCTGCTGGGCGACACCCTGAGCAGTGAATCGCTGCTGAACCAGGGGCACCGGCGCACTCTCGCGCTCGACGTTGAAGAAGTGGTGCTCAGCGGCAATTGGGAAATCGGCGTCCATGATCATCAGTACCACCTGGGCATCATCGCGCTCAGCGGGGACGCCTCGCCCATGGCCGAGCTCGCCCGGCATCCCGCCTTGCGTGGAAATCTGGCGACCGTGCTGTACGTGGTGGACAGTACGATCACAACGGCTCCTCTGGGCGTGCTGCGGTCCGGTCGCGACCGCCAGCTCGCACTGCCCTGTTCGCGCTCCTCGTTCATGTACACCGTCGAGCGCATGCTGCTCGCCGCCCTCGCCCAGCGCGTGGACGGTAGCGACGACGGGCGATGCCTGACGTTGATCCAGGCACTCATCACCAATCAGGAACGCACCATCCTCCCTGCCTTCTCGGCGGTTGACCAGCATACCTGGTCCTATCCGCTGGTGGTGCGCCACGTGGGACCGGATATCGACCAAGTAGCCCTAATGGAGCGGCTGGTCGAGCATGGCATGTGCACCAGGGCGGTCGCCAACCGCGTCCGTGCGTGTCCGACCTGCGACTGCCTGCAGCTGATCTATGG
>JAYVMM010000854.1:0-3284 GCA_043758975.1 Planctomycetota bacterium
GCCAGCCTATCTCCCGAGATTTCGCGCCGCTCAGAGAGTATCAGTTTCATGACGCCTTCCGTTGCTCAGCGAGCTTGTACCACGCCTGAGGCAGGATGCCACGCCGACCCGCTGCGCGGCCCCGGCGCTGCGCGAGTTGCCGCTTGCCGCTTGCCGGCGCCCGGCCCCCGCTAGGGCAAGCGGGGGAGGCGGGCAGCCGGGGAGGCGGCGGAAAGGCGGCGGGCTAGACGCCCTTCTTGATCATGAACTTGAGCAGGTCGATCACGCGGTTGCTGTAGCCCCACTCGTTGTCGTACCAGCTAATCAGCTTGAAGAAGTTCTTGTTCAGCTCGATCGAACTGCCGGCGTCGTAGATCGACGAACGCGCATCGTGGACGAAGTCGGTCGAAACCACCTCTTCGTCGGTGTAGCCCATGATGCCCTTGAGGCTGCCCTCGCTCGCCTTCTTGATCGCTTCGTTGATCTCCTTGAGCGAGGTCGCCTTCTCGGTCTTGAAGGTGAGGTCGACTACCGACACCGTGGGCGTCGGCACGCGGAAGGACATGCCGGTGAGCTTGCCCTTGACCTGCGGCAGCACCAGGCCGACGGCCTTGGCTGCGCCAGTCGACGAGGGGATGATGTTGGTGGCCGCGGTGCGCCCGCCCTTCCAATCCTTCTTCGACGGCCCGTCGACGGTCTTCTGCGTCGCGGTGTAGCTGTGCACGGTGGTCATGATGCCCTCGCTCAGGCCGAAGCCGGCGTCGAGGATGACCTTGACCAGGGGCGCCAGGCAGTTGGTGGTGCAGCTGGCGTTGGAGACGATGGCGTGCTTGGCCGGATCGTATTCGGCCTCGTTGACTCCCATCACCAGGGTCTTGACCCCGTCGCCCGAGGCGGGCGCGGAGATGATCACGCGCTTGGCCCCGGCCTTGATGTGCAGGCCAGCCTTCTCGTCGCTGGTGAACAAGCCGGTCGACTCGATCACCACATCGATGGCGAGGTCCTTCCACGGCCAGTTGTCGCGGCAGGCGAGCACCTTGATGTCCTTGCCGTTGACCACCAGGACGTCGTCCTCGGCAGCATCCGGCTTGCTCTTCTTCGAGCCCACCGTGCCGCTGAAGCGGTTCTGCGTCGAGTCGTACTTCACCAGGTAGGCGAGGTTGTCAGCCGGCACCAGATCGTTGACTGCAACCACCTCGACGTCCTTGCCGAGCAAGCCCTGCTCGACGATGGCGCGGAACACCAGGCGACCGATGCGACCGAATCCGTTGATGGCAAGGCGGGTAGCCATGGAAGGCACTCCTCGAGGTGGGCGCGCTGCACCCGGTTAGCGTGGGAGCGGCGGACTTTACGCGCGCAGCAGTGAAAGCAAGACGGACGGGAGGCCGCATTGCGCAGCCATCTCCGCGCGACCTGCGCGTCCATCTTGGGTCCACCTTGGGTCCACAAATGCCGACGCCCCGGGTGGACCGGGGCGTGTCTGATGAGACCTGCTGACAACGACCGGCGCGATCACCTCGCGCCGAGACGCATCAGGTCACCTTGATGTTGCGCACCTTGGGCAGGTTGAAAATGCTGGTGGTGCCATTGGCATCCGATTTCCAGCGGCCATCGACCTTGAGCTTCTCGATGCGCTCGGCGCGGCTGAGGACATTGCGGTGGGCGGCGAAGCCGCCCTGACTGACGAAGCTGCCGTGGATGCTCATGGGGACCTCATGGGAAGGGATGCGGACTGTAGCCGAATGGCCGAAATTGCAAGCTCCGCCGCAGGTTTCACGCAGGGTCAGGCGGAGGTGCGCGGAACCGGCCCCCTGCCCCTGGGCACCCTCAGCTGCGAAGCGGGGTGAGATCGCCGAGCGGCTTCTTGCTGCGCGTGGGAGTGGCGCCGATCGCCGGCTTGCGCGTCGCCTCCTGGACGCGGCCCTTGATGCTGGTCTCGAGGTGCTCGCTCAGCCAGCTGCACAGGCGCTGCACCGGATGTTCGAGCTCCGCTGGCGCGTCCGCGCGCACGCGCTCGACCGCCACGCTGAGCGGGGTGGCGCCACGATCGTGATAGAGCGCGCGGTAGGCCTCGCGCAGCGCATTGATCGCTTCCTCGCTGTAGCCATCGCGGCGCATGCCGATGTAGTTGACGTTGCGCGGTTCGGCGGGATTGCCTTCGGCGATCATGAAGGGCGGAATGTCGAAGCGCACGCCGCTCATCGAACCGACATAGGCGAGCTCGCCGATGGTGGTGAAATGATGCAGCCCGACCATGCCGCCGACGGTGGCCTTGCGACCGACCTTGATGTGCCCGGCGAGCTGGCTGTTGTTGCCGATCACCACATGCTCGGCCAGTTCGCAGTCGTGGGCGATGTGGGCGTAGGCCATGATCAGGCTGCGCTCGCCGACCACCGTGCGCATGGCGCCGCTCGCGGTGCCCTTGCTGACGGTGACCATCTCGTGGATGCGGCAGTGCGCGCCGATCACCGTCTCGCTGTCCTCGCCGCGGAACTTGAGGTCCTGCGGATCGCTGCCCACCACCGCGCCGGGGAAGATGATGACGCCCTCGCCGATGGTCGAGCGTCCGTAGACCGTGACATGGTTGCGCAGCTCGGCGCCGGCGGCGATGGTGACGTGCCCACGCACCACGCAGAAGGGGCCGACGGTCGCATCGGAGTGGATCTCGGCTGCAGGATCGACAACCGCGAGCGGATGGATGGCCATGGAGCGTCCTCGGTCAATGTACGGGCTAGTTCACTAACTCGTTTGGAATGGACGTAAACCTATGTAACCATGTGGTATGGTCAAGATCCTTATTCATTGTCTGACATTGAATTGGCGGTATCACTCCGCCATGTCCCCCCTGCGCAGCGAACTCATGGGCGCTCCGCATACCTACCTGGTGAACGTGCGCTGCGCCCAGCAGCAACCCGCCTTGGCGCGCGTCGGCGAGGCCACCGCGCTGCTGGCCCTGATTGAGCGCCTGCGCCTCGCCTTCGACACCCGCGTCTTCGCCTACCGCATCGAGGCAGGCGGCCTCGCGCTGCTGCTGCGCCACCGTGCGCTCCCCGACAGCGACGAGCACCTGCGTGAGCGCTGGCGCAGCATCGCCGGCGTGCCCTCGGCCCTGCCGCTGCTGCGCGTGCGCTTCTCTAGCCTCGCCGGCTTCATGCAGACCATGCTCCAGCGCTACAGCCGGGAATGGAATCGCCGCCACCACGGCACCGGCCACCTGTGGGCGGGGCGCTACCGCGCCTGCCTGCTGGCCGACGACGCCGCCCTGATCGCCGCGGTAGTGTGGCTGGAGGACGACGCCCTGCACC
>JAYVMM010000855.1:0-2341 GCA_043758975.1 Planctomycetota bacterium
TTGCGCTGACGATGGCGTTCAGCTGCCATCGTCGCCCGCGACCGGCGCCCCGGTCTCGAAGAGCGTGAGGTGCTCACGCGGTTCGCTCGCGGCGGCGCCACAGTGCCGGCGCGCTCCTGCCAGCGCCTGGCTTCAGTCGCGTCATTGCGGCGCTGCGCCAGCTCGGCCAGCCGCCGCGCGGTGGTGGTGTCAGGCTCGATTTCGTAGGAGCGCAGGAAGTCACGGGTGGCGTCGTCGAGCCGGTTGACCGCCAAGCTGAGCTCGCCCAGGCGGGCGTAGGCCCAGGCGGAATCGGGTTCGAGCGCGAGGTAGCGTCCGAGCAGGCGCTCCTCGAGCGCGGGGTCCTTGCCCTGGGCGAGCTCGGCGCGCACGCGCAGGCTGGGCGCATGCTGGGGATCGCGGGTCAAGGCCTGGTCGAGCAAGGTGGTGCCGCGCTCGATATCGCCGCGCATCAGCGCCACCACGCCGATGCCGTAGGGGCCCCAGGCCAGGCGTGGCGCCAGGCGGTCGAGGTCGCCGTAGACGTTCTCGGCCGCGCCCAGGCGCTTGAGCCGGATGTAGCTCTGCGCCAGCACCACGCGCGGGTCGACCCAGTAGGGGCTGGCGGCGATGGCGCGGTCGCACCACGGCAGGGCGTTCTCGTAGCTGCCCTGCTGGAAGAGCAGCTTGGCCTCGAGGTAGAACACCGAGGGGTGCTGGCAGCCGTCCTGGATCAGGGCGTTGAGCTGTTTGCGCGCGCTGTCGTAGAGGCCGTCCTCCATGGCGCGGTTGATGGCGTCGAGCTGGCGCGATTCGGCGAGGCCATGCGCATCCTGGTGCTGAGTGTTCGAAGCAAAGGGGCCGACCCAGCCGCTCGGCTCGTCGCGGTGGCCGTTGGCGTTGGCGTTGGCGGGATCGTCGCCGCAGCCACCAAGGACGAGAAGGGCGGCGGGCAGCAGGAGCGTGCGGCGCGGCATGGCGCTGATGATGGCGGGCGGGAGCGGCGCGCCAGGCGTACCGAGGTACATGGCGGCGGCCTGCCGTCCGCTCACAGGCTGGCGCCCAAGCCCTGCGCCATGGGCGCGGCCTTGGCCAGGAGCTCGTCCCATTCCGCCGCCGGGTCGCTGTCGGCGACGATGCCGCCACCGGCGGCGAGCACGACCTCATCGCCGGTCACAACCACGGTGCGGATGGCGACCGCGAGCTGGGCGGAGCCGTCCTCGCCGACCCAGCCGAAGGCGCCGCAGTAGGGCCCGCGCGCGCGCGCCTCCAATTCGCTGATGATGGCCATGGCGCGGCGCTTGGGCGCCCCGGTGATCGAGCCGGCTGGGAAGGCGGCGGCGAGCAGCTCGCCCAGGGTGGTGCCCGGGCGCAGCACCGCCGCGACCTCGGCCACGAGATGGTGCACATAGGCGAGGTCGAGCACCCGCGCCGGTTCGGCCACCCGCACGCTGCCGGGCGCCGCCACCCGCCCGAGGTCGTTGCGCACCAGGTCGACGATCATCGCCAGCTCAGCGCGGTCCTTGGCCGAACCGAGCAGGCGCGCGCGCGCCGCCGCCTCCTCGCCCGGGCGGCGCCGGCTGGTGCCCTTGATCGGCGCGCTCCTGACTGCGTCGCCGACGCGCGCGAGGAAGCATTCCGGGCTGTGGCTGACGATGCTGCGCGCGGGCGTGCGCAGCAGGGCGGCGAAGGGTGCCGGACCGGCGCCGGTGAGTGCGAGGAACAGCGCGAGGTCGCGCCCGGGTCCTGGCGCCAGGCGCCCGGTGAAGGCGGTGGTGAGGTTGGCCTGGTAGATATCGCCGGCGGCGATGTAGTCGCGGATGGCGGCACAGCGCTGGTGGTGCCCCGCCGCCGGCCACGACGGCGCGAGCGCGTCCACCAGGCGCGCACCCGGGAGCGCCTGCGCCGGGCGCACCAGGCCGCCCACCAGGCGCGCGAGCCCGCGGCGGTCGCGCGCGTGCAGGCGCAGCTTCCCGGCGGGATCCCACGCGAGGTAGGCGTCGACCGTCCAGCAGCGCGCGTGGCTGCGCGGGTATTCGTAGTCGAGCTGGAGGAACCAGCCGCCGCCGAAGCCGCCGCTCCAGGCGCCGGACTCCGGCTGCTCGCCGTCGCCTTTGGCGCCGGCGGCACTGGCGAGCGCGGCCTCCGGCGTGACTTCGGGCGCGCCCCAGCAGCAGTAGGTCCAGCCGTGCCCGCCGCTGTGGAGCATGAGCAGCACCGGCTCGTCGGTCAGGCGCGCCAGGGCCTGCGCGGGGGTGGTCTCCGGACCGTCCTGCACCAGCCAGCCGCCGCTCATGCGCCGCCTGCCCCTGCTGCCCCTGCTGCCCCTGCTGCCCCTGCTGCCCCTGCTGCCCCTGCTGCC
>JAYVMM010000856.1:0-2644 GCA_043758975.1 Planctomycetota bacterium
GACGTCGACCAGTCCATCCTCCCCACCCCGCTCGCCAGCCTGGACTGGAGCAGCCACCGCTTCCGCGGCTTCGGCGCCATCCTGCGCAGCCGCTTCGCCGCCGACCCCACCGGCAGCCACGAGACCTTCGCCACCTTCCGCTGCGGCGCCGCCGAGGGCCACGCCCACAATGAGCAGCTCAGCTACCACTTCTACGGCGCCGGCACCCCGGTCTCGCTCGACTACAACTGCTCCTACCACCCGCGCGGCGACCACGCCGCGCTGCACAACAGCATGACCTTCGGCGTCAGCCGTCCGTTCACCCATGCCGGCGACGCCAAGGCGGTGGTGGCGCGCGAGCAGCTCGAGGGCACCGGCACGCTGGCGGCCTTCGTCACCACTCCGGTCGCCGATCTCGCGGTCGGCGAGCAAAGCGGCAGCACGCTGACCCTGACCCCGGTCGAGCCCGATGACGCCAAGTTCCAGTACCCCTATCCGCACCGCCAGGTGGCGCGCATCGTCCACCGCCGCTTCCAGCTGCTGGTCAAGCATCCGCCCGCCAGCCGGCTGGAGGATTACCTGGTGGTGCGCGACGAGACCATCAGCGCCGAGCCGCAGCAGACCAACATCCACCTGCTCGCGCGCACGGTCGAGCAGGACGGCGCGCTGCTGCGCGCGGTCGGCCAGTACGACGCCGACATCAGCGTCTACCTGGCCGGCGCGGCGCCGCCGCGCGCCGAGATCGACCATTGGTCGTACTTCGACGATGCGATGAACGGCCCCGGGCTCTACCACCAGAACAAGGATGCCGCCAGCGACGCCGCCAATGCCGCCTGGGTCAAGCGCATCCATGACAGCGACGGCGAGGCGCTGATCCCGCCGGCGGACTGGAAAGGGGTGTGGATGGTCGGCGAATACCAGAAGTGGGTGCGCCTGCCCAGCGCGGGCGGGACGCCGCTGCTGTGGGTGCTCTACGCGCGCAAGCGCGGCGCACCGGAGCCGCACTTCACCTCCTCCTCAGGCGACCACGTTCGCGTCGAGCTCGGTGACGAGGCCGATGACATCACCCTCGCCACCGGGGCCGGCGCGCCCGGTCAGGCGGTGGTGGTGAGCCACGGCGCCACCACCGTGCTGCTCGCCCCGGGGACGCTGCCCGCCCTGGGCGAGATCAAGCCGGTCGGCCTCGCCGAGCTCGCTACCAGCCCGGAGGTCGCACGCTGATCAGCGCCAGGCGGACGATCTCCAGGCAGCGCGCGCATGCTGAAGCTGGCGCCCCGGATGCGGGCGGGCGGCGATGGAGCTAGGGCCGCTTGGGCAGGAGCTTGCGCGCGATCAGATCGCTGATCGCGGCGTACCAGAAGCGGGCGAACTTCTCCTGCCCCTTGGCGTTGGGGTGCACCACATCGCCCTTGTTCCAGTCCGACGGCTCCCATTTCAGCCCGGTGCCCTGCAGCGCCGCGCCGTCATAGAAGAACACCGACCCGGAGCGGGCGTCGGCGAGCGCCTTGAGCTGGGGATTGATGACGTCGAAGGGCCCGACGGGGAAGACCGCGTTGATGTCCGGATTGCCGCCCGGGATGACCGAGCTGACGATGATCAGCGCGTGCGGGCGCAGGCGGATGATCTTGTCGAGCAGGCCGGCATAGCGGGCGATGAAATCGCGCTTGATGTCATAGCCGGGATCGAGCTCCTTGTTGATGTTGGCATGGTCGTTGACCCCGACATGCAGCAGGATGAGGTCGACGTCCTTGGTCTTGGCCTGAGCGGGCGCGAGCCAGTCGTCGAGGTTGGCGACGAGGTTGCCCTTGCCGTTGCTCCAGCGGTCGGCCAGGCTCGGGCCCGGTCCGACGGTGAAGCCGCCGTGCCCTTCATGGTCGGCCTGCAGCGCGACCCCCTCCGGCTTGCTCGGCATGGCGCTCTGGGTGCCGACGAAGCGGACCGCATGGCCGCCATTGACGAGCAGACGGCAGAGGTAGCCGCGGTAGCCGGGGTCCGCCGCCGCAGTGATCGAATCGCCGAGCGGCATGATGTTCAGCGGCGGCTCGCCGGCGGGCAGCGCCAGCGCGGCGCTGGCGAGCAGGAGCATGATGATGGCATGGTGCATGGCCGATCCTGGTTCGGAATGCGCTCAGGCAGCGCCCAGCGCGACGCTGTGATGCTACCGCCAGGACGCAGGCGCGTTTATGCACGGCAGGCGCGCGACGGCTATTGACCGAGCTCTCAGGTCAACCACCCTCCAACCAGGCGGCACCTGGCGTGCTGGCGGCACCTGTCACACCCGCCACCGCCTCGGCCCCCGCTACCTCAACCGCAACCGCCACGGAGAGCCAGCCCCATGCCTGACGCCTTCCGCTTCGAAGGACTGACCCTGACCGTCGCCGATATCCGCACCTCGCTCGCCTTCTATGCCGGCAAGCTCGGACTCGCGGTGGCGGTCGATGCCGCGCCCGATTTCGCCATGCTGCGCTGCGGCGGCGGCAACGGCGGCACCATCGGCCTGCTCTCCGAGGCGCGCGCGCGCGATGACGGCGCCGCCCCCACCTCTGCCGCGCAGAAGCGCGCCATCCACGTCGAGTTCAGCTGCGACGACCTCGATGCGCTGCATGCCGCGCTGCTCGCCAAGGGCGTCACCTTCCACCAGCCGCCGCACGACGAACCGTGGGAG
>JAYVMM010000857.1:0-4670 GCA_043758975.1 Planctomycetota bacterium
TCCTGCGCATCAGGAGCAGGTCCAGCGCTGCCGCACCGTCGATGGCCATCCCCTGGTCGACCTGCTCATCGGCTCTCAGAGCGGTGATGGCTACGCCGCCTCCCCGGGTTCCCCCCTGCCGACGCCGGCGCAGGCGTTATCAGCAGAGCGCGCGTACCCGCTGATCCTACCCCTCGTCAGCGCCCTGATGACGGACGATGTGGTGATCGATGCCGCGAGCCGCTTGGCCGATGACTATCGCGCGGGGCGCCTGCAATTGCGTCAGGAGCGGGCCTCATGGGCCACGCGCGGCAGGGATGGGACGCTGGCCATCGCGGTGGCTCGGGTGCTGATTCGCCATGCCGCCAATGCCGATGACCTGCCGACGGTACTTGCCGGGCTGGATGCCGTGGTCAGCGCCCAGCTGCGCGGCTGCCTGCTCATCATCGATGGTCTGTACGCCATCCCTTTGGTGGAACGCCGCGATACCCTCTATCTGCGGCTGATCTATGCCGACCGGCTGCCCGCAGCGATCGCCCGGCGGTGGTGCCAGGAGGCATGTCCGCTCCCCGATGCCATAGACGCCACCAATGCCGGGGAAGCCCTCCTCCTCGACATCCCGCTGATCGACGATGTGCGCGCCGGCCGCGCCGTCATCACTTCGGCAGGCGCATGGTCACCCCTGGCTGAGGTCGACATGGCATCCATGGTGGCATGGCTCCCTGAGAACTACCAGGCCATCCATGACGCCCTGCACGGAAGCGATGGAACGCGCTTCCGCAATCTCCACCCCCTGCGCTCCTCGCTATCCACCCTCAATCCCCTGCATGAGGCAATCATGCCAGCAATGAGGGGAATCGCCGCGCATGTCCCCAGGGATGTCGGCGCCTTCCGCGCGCGCCGCTTGGCCGCGACCCTGCTGCTCGATGCCCGCGCCGGCAAGCCGCTGCCGGAGTCCCTTCCGACCAGCACGGCGGGGCCCGCCGATGGCTGGCGGATCCGCTATGAGAGGATCTCGCCCACGCGCTTCAGCCTGGTGGCCGACCCTGCTGCGGGCATTCCCTCAGCTGCCGAGGAATACGATGTCGCTTATGTCACAAGCAAGCTGGGGAAGCGCGTGCGCAGCGGATCCACGCCCGAAGGCGAGGGGTTCGAGGATCATGGCATCAATGGCATCGCCATCACGGTACCGCCCACGCTTGGCCCTATCGCCGTGCCGCGGGAGGAGAACGATGACGATCTCAGGGCACCACCATTTCCGCAGGTCGCGCAATAGTGAGCGGCTGGGACTGTTGGTGGTGAATTGATAAAATGACATGACGTAGTGACGCAAGCGTTTTCGCTGAGTATTTACGACTTGGAAACAGTCAAGGACTCGGAGGTTCGGCTTAAATGCGCGCGCTAAGCAAAGGATTGTTCGATCAGCACAGTCGGAATGCATGGACGATTCCCCCATGACAGACGACGCCCAACACCATACCGCCGAAGCCAAACCCGGTTCCCCTTCAAGGCCGAGCGATGCTCCACCATCAACCAGCCGGCCCCACCGCCGCGGCATCTACCGATCGACGCCTCCAGCATCCCCCATAGGTTGGCCGCGGGTAATAGAGCTAACCCTTCTTCCATGGGTGGTCGGAGCTGCTGGCGCTGCCCTACCACACCTCCAACCCCACAACATCAGAAGTCTGAGCCTACTCGCATTCAGCTTTCTACTGGCCCTCCTGGTGGCTGCCGCCGGGTTGTTCTTCTCCCTTCAGGAGCGCATCGACTTTAGGATGCTCTGCGCGCTCTGCTCTGCCCTGGTAGCTCTGGTAGTTGCCGCACTGGTGGCGCTGGTCGCCGTCAACAGCGGCTGGCTTTGATTTCCGATGATCAGTTTGTCCGCAGTTTCACATCGCCAAATGGGTTGACGACATCAGACCGAAAATTCGGCCCCAACCTTTTCGCTCGTTTCCGACCGCCAGAATTCACGCTTCGACGAGCCGGTTGGATTTAGGAGAGCCGTACTCAGAAATCGCTCGTCGCTGGCTTGCTGCCCGGGATCAGCCCCGCCTCCACACTGAGGCGCTGCAGCACTGGGACGAGGGCAGCGCTCAGGCGCGCGATGACGCCATCGCGCACCGCCAACGGCTGCCCGATGCCTGCGGCCACCTCGCGTTTGAGGTCACCCAGGTCGATCACCGCATCATCCTCGGTGAACCGGAAGGCGACCCAGTCGCACACCCGCACCCCAGGACAATTGAGCGGGGCGGAATCCCTACCATGGTGACGGCGCGCGCTCCCTGCCACGAGGAGATCGCGGGCGGTCAACGTGCGACGGTCGGCCAGGGCGGCGTAGGCGAGCGCCACCGGGATCGCCAGCTCGCCTGGGCGGCGGCGCAAGGCGTTGGGAAATTCGTCCTCGCCCAGCACCGGGAACGTAGCCCCACCGATGTGCGCGAGGAGCATGCTGCTGGCCGGGGTGGACAAGGGGCGCCCCGCCGCCGCCTGCAGCAATGCCAGGCGGGCGGGAGTGGGTCGGTTGATCCACATCCCGAGGTTATTGAGCACGGCGGTGGCGAAGCCCATAGCCTGTTCGTTTGGCGCCGTCGTATCGGCGGCTTCCAGCGCGGCGGTCATCAGCTGGTCGAACGCGCCCTCTTTACCGGCGAGGAATTGGCGCTCGGCAGCAAGCTCCTCACGCAGGTGCGATGGGGGCAAGGCCTGGAGGCGGGCGGTGATGCCGGCATGGTCGGGGGAAAGCACGGCAGCTTGGGCGATCGCGTGCCACCCAGACAAATCCCAAGGATCTGCGATTGCAGACTCAACCTGGTCGGGTGCCAAGCGGCTTGCCACGGTATCGCCGACTTGGCGGTCGAGCTCGCCAGGGGATGCATGCTTCAGCCGCTCGGTCCACGAGGTGATCGGCACCACTGCCAGATAAGCGGCCAATGGGGCGTTCGGCCCCTCCCCGCCGTGGGCCGCCCACCAGCGTCCCAGCGCCTGGACAACGGCACTGCTCAGGTCGTCGCTCCACAACTGCATCGTCCAGTCCAGTGGGCTGTTCTCATTGGCCACCTCGGCTGGGGGTTGGCGAATCAATGCCGCTACCGCGGGATCGGCGGCCACCAAAATACGCCAATCGAAATCCCACAGCACGCACAGCGCGCGCAGGGCATTGTCGCCGAGACGGCGCGGGATCCACTGCCCTTGCCACCAACGGCATGGGCGCTCATCGCCGAGCAGAGCGATCAGTGCGGGAGTTTCGCTGCGCCGACAGGGGACCGCATCGATCTCGCGAGAGGCGCCGGTCGCGTCATCCGTGTCATCCCCGCCCCAGGCCTGCAGGCGCTCGGCGAGCAGGGCCTCCTTGCGGCAATGCCTGGGCAGGAGGGCGAGCGCCTGCAGGCGGGCGAGCAGCGGTTGGGCAGCCGGTCGGTCGGTCGCGGGGAGGATGCCCAGGGCCGCGTCCGCCCAGCGCTGTGCTTCCTGCGGGTCGCTGGTGCGCACGAGACGGGCGCGGAACCAGCCGCTGATGAGGCGGCGCAGGCCCTGATCGCTTGGTGGCGGGGCGAGCGCGGCGGTGCACTGCCAATTACGTAGGGTATTGTGCCATTCCTCGAGTTGCAGCGGGGCGGCGCCATCGCAGCCGAGGGCTGCGTGGATGCACAAGGTGGTGAGCAGCATGGTGGCGCCGGGATCAGCGCCCGACTGCCACCAGGACAGCACGGCCAAGCCGCTTTCATGGTGAGCATTCAGTAGCCGATTCAGCTCCTTTCCGTCGAGGATGCGGTTGCGCAGAGCCAAAGGCAGCCCGGGAAGCAATGCAAATGCGTACATTCCCCGCCCCCGGATAATCGGGCTCGGCAGTACCGGCTTGCCGGCATCGGTGATGAGCTCGGCCGCCAGGGGGATGCATTCGCGGATCAGCCAGGAGCCGTCCGCACGGCGCACATGCAGCCCATCCAGGGGATATTCGCCGTCCTTTACCTTTACCCGGGTGGCCACTGTGGCATCAGCCAGATCTGGGAAGCCGAGCGTGCGCGCCTCGGCGAGAACCGCCCGGCAGGCCGGCAGCTCGTCGGCATCGAGGATGGTGCTGGGGACGCGAAGCAGCCCGACCGGCAGGGACAGGCCATGTTCCGTCAGGGCGATGCTGGCCAGCGGGCCGATGAGCTCGGCGGTGGCCGTGATGAGGGCGTCGCGCCGGTCCACCGCCATGCACGGATCGAAGGTGCGCACCGCGTCCCCGAGCGCATCTTCCCCGACCCTCCAGGGTCGGCCAATGCGCAGCTGCAGTGCGGCGAGGTCGCAGACCCGCAGATCGTCTGGCAAGGGTGCTGTCGACAGGGCGGGCGGCGGGCTCATGTTGGTATCCTGCGCAATGAGGCCCAGCTCGGCGTTGATCGCCAGGCGTACGCGCTCCAACCGTACGCGCAGCGCCGGGCTCAGCCGCCGCTGATCGTGGAGCGCAAGCCATGCCAGGGCCAGAGCGAGCGGGAGATCGGCGCTCTCATCGTTCACCCGTACCCCCGACATCGTGAGCATGCACTCCATCCCGCAGCTGGCGACCATCCGCTCCACCTCTGCGCGGCCACAATCGCCCACATACCATTCTTGGAGCTGGCGCCAGCGTTCAGGGGTCGGGCGCTGCAACCACCAGTGCAGCGGACCTTCCAGGAGGGTGCCAGGGAGGACCTGGTCGTGGGCGC
>JAYVMM010000858.1:0-7777 GCA_043758975.1 Planctomycetota bacterium
AGGCAAGGAGCCGCCCGGCGCGAGAAGGAGAACGTGCTACACCGGCGCGTGGCGCGCCTGCTCGCTGGGCCGGGCGCGCCGGGCCGCCCGGGCGCTCGGCTGCCAGGCGAAGAGCGCCTCGCGGAAGGCCTCGAGCGCCGGGGTGCGGCTGCGGTCGCGGCGCTCGATCACCGCGATCTGGCGTTCGAGCGTGCGGTCGGCGGAACGCAGCGCATGCGCGCCTGGAGCGGCCAGGCGCGAGACGAAACCGAGGCCGATACCGGCCGCGACCATGTTGGTGATGGTGCCGATGGCGCGCAGCTCCATCACCACCGAAGGGTGCACGTCGTGGTCGCTGAGCATGCGGTCGAGCAGCAGGCGCACTGCCGAGCCGCTCTCGAAGGCGATCAACGGCTGGTTATCGAGGTCGCGCCAATGGAAGCGCCGCCGCCGACGCAGCGCGTGGTCGGGCGGCACCAGCAGGACCAGCTCGTCAACCACCCAGGCGGCGACCGCCAGGCGCGCGGCATCGATGCTCGCGGGCAGTGGCAGGGTGACCAGGCCGAGGTCGAGCTCGCCAGCGAGCACGGCGGTGACGATGGTGCGCGAGGTCGCCTCGCGGATGGCGAAGCGGATGCCGGGATGACGGGCGTGGAAGGCACCGATGATCGTCGGCAGGATGCAGGTGGTGCTGGTGGCGCCGCCGCCGATGGCGATGGCGCCGCTGCTGAGGGTGCCGAGCCCGCCGAGCGCCTCGCGCCCGGCGCTCAGCTGGCCGAGCGCGTCGGCGGCGAAGCGGCGGAAGGTCTCGCCCGCCTGGGTCAGCGCCAGGCCGCGACCCTGGCGGTGGAAGAGCGGAGAACGCAGTTCCAGCTCCAGGCGCCGGATCTGCCCGGAGAGCGCCGGCTGGGAGAGGTGCACGCGCTCCGCCGTCCTGGTCATGTTGCAGCTCTGGGCGAGGAGCAGGAAATTCTGGAGATGGTCGGTGTCCATCGCGGGTCTCCGGGCTGGCGGGTTGGTCAAAGTTTGGTGATTGATGGCAAAAAATCGATAAGTTTCCCTTATGTATTGCCTTGGCCGACCGGCATTGGTCCAGGGCGAGCGCCCGGCTAGCCTGTGGAGAATCCAGGGGATACGCCATGCTCAGTGAATACCGCACCGCCGCCGCTGAACGTGAGAAGCTCGGCATCCCGCCCTTGCCGCTCAACGCCGAGCAGGCCAGGCAGCTGTGCGCCGAGCTGGCCAAGCCTGCCGCCGGAGACGCAGCGGAGCTGGTGCAGCTGCTCACCGACCGCGTCAGCCCCGGGGTCGACCCCGCGGCCAAGGTCAAGGCCGAATGGCTGGGCGCGATCGCCCACGGTGAGCTTGCCAGCCCGGTAGTCGACCCCGCCGCGGCGGTGCGCCTGCTCGGCACCATGCTCGGCGGCTACAACATTCCCTACCTGGTGCGCGAGCTGGAAGGCGGGCTCGCTGCCGAGGCGACGAAGGCGCTCAAGCAGACGGTGCTGATATTCGACAACTTCGAGGTGGTGGCCAAGCTCAGCGAGGCGGGCAACGCCAAGGCCGCCGAGATCATCCGCAGCTGGGCCAACGGCGAATGGTTCACCGCCCGCCCGGTGATCGAGCCCGAGGTCAGCGGGGTGGTGTACAAGATCAGTGGCGAGACCAACACCGACGACCTCTCGCCGGCGCAAAGCGCAGGCACCCGCTCGGACATCCCGCTGCACAGTCTGGACATCTACAAGGTCAAGGACCCCGGCGCGCTCGCGGCTCTGCGCGCCAACCAGCTCGCCGGCAAGCGCACCATCATGGTCGGCGACGTCTTCGGCACCGGCTCGTCGCGCAAGTCGGCGACCAACTCGGTGATGTGGTACTCCGGGCGCGACATCCCGCACGTGCCCAACAAGCGCACCGCCGCCTTCCTTCTCGCCGGCATCATCGCGCCGATCTTCCTCGATACTTTCCGCGACGCTGGCGGCATGGCCTACACCGTCGACGTCGCTGCACTGCAGACCGGGGATGCCATCACCATCCGCACCACCACCGGCGAGGTGCTGAAGAATGGCGCGCTTCTCGCCAAGGGGGCGTTCAAGTCGCCCACGGTGTTCGACGAGTACCGCGCCGGCGGGCGCACCAACCTGATCATCGGTCGCGCTCTCACCTGGCGCGCGCGCGCCTACCTCAAGCTCGGTGAGTCGCCGCTCTTCGCCAAGCCCGTGCTGCCCCTGGACGACGGCAAGGGCTACACCCTGGCGCAGCGCATCATCGGGCGCGCCTGCGGCGTGCGCGGGGTGCGTCCGGGCATGAGCTGCGAGCCGCGCGTCGCCACCGTGGGCAGCCAGGACACCACCGGGCCGATGACCGCGGACGAGCTCAAGGAGCTCGCCTGCCTGACCTTCTCCGCCGACCTGGTGATGCAGAGCTTCTGCCACACCGCCGCCTATCCGAGCGCCAAGGACGCCAAGATGCATCGCTGGCTGCCGGAGTTCATCGTCGAGCGCAACGGCGTGGCCCTGCGCCCCGGCGACGGCATCATCCACAGCTGGCTCAATCGCATGTGCCTGCCCGACACCGTCGGCACCGGCGGCGACAGCCACACCCGCTTCCCCATCGGCATCAGCTTTCCCGGCGGCTCCGGCCTGGTGGCCTTCGCCGCCGCCATCGGCTATATGCCGCTCGATGTGCCGGAGTCGGTGCTGGTGCGCTTCCAGGGCAAGCTCAGGCCCGGCGTCACCCTGCGCGACCTGGTCAACGCCATCCCCTGGATCGCTTTGCAGAGTGGCGATTTGACCTTGGAGAAGAAGGGCAAGAAGAACGTCTATAACGGACGCATCCTCGAGATCGAGGGCCTCGAGCACCTCACCGCCGAGCAGGCCTTCGAGCTCTCCGACGCCAGCGCCGAGCGCTCGGCGGCGGCCTGCGTGGTCAATCTCTCGGAGCGCTCGGTGGCCGACTACCTGCGCTCCAACATTGCCCTGCTCAAGGACATGCTGCGCGACGGCTATGGCGCCAAGGCGACCATCGAGCGTCGCATCGCGGCCATGGAGGAGTGGCTGGCCAAGCCCGCGCTGCTGCGCGCCGATCCCGGCCTCGAACTCACCGCGGTGACCGAGGTAAGCGCCGGCGGCAAGCGCATCGGCACCGTCGCCACCACCGCGGACCAGCGCTACGCGCGCGTCTTCACCATCGATCTCGAGCAGATCGATGAGCCGCTGCTCGCCTGCCCCAACGATCCCGACCGCATCAGGACCCTGAGCGAGGAGGCCGGCAAGCCCATCGATGAGGTCTTCGTCGGTTCGTGCATGACCAACATCGGGCACTTCCGCGCCCTCGCCAATGTCTACAAGAACAGCGGGGTGGAGTACCTCAAGTCCACCACCTGGATCTGCCCACCCACGCGCATGGACGAGGCGGTGCTGCAGCAGGAGGGCCATTACGGCCTGTTCGGTGCGATCGGCGCCCGGCGCGAGATCCCGGGCTGTTCGCTCTGCATGGGCAACCAGGCGCGGGTGCGCCCGGCGGCAACGGTGTACTCGACCTCGACCCGCAACTTCGACAACCGCATGGGTCGCGACGCCAAGGTCTACCTCGGCAGCGCCGAGCTTGCCGGGGTGATCTCCATGCTCGGGCGCATCCCGACCAAGGAAGAGTACCTGGCGACGATGGCCAAGTGCGTCAATCCCTTCGAGAAGTCGATCTACCGCTACCTCGACTTCTCGCAGCTCAGCGCGCGGGTGCCGGACTTCGCGCTCAAGGCCTGACCCGCGCCGCCGCGGCCCCCAGCGGCAGGGAATCAGCTCTGCCTGGCCCGCGCCCACCCGCAGGGGGCGGCGTCCTGCTGCCTTGCGGCTGGATGCGCGGGACCGGGCGCGTATGCTGGTGGTGTGGGCCGATCGTGGTGGTTCAGCTGTCTGCTCGCGCCGATGCTCCTGGCATCTCTGGCGGCGGTTGAGTCCCCGGTGACGGCGGTTCCCGCCCCGCCTGCCCTCCCGCCGAGCGCGTCTGAATACTCGGGCCCTGACGAAGCGGAATTCCTCGCGGTGGTCGCGCGCGCGCGCGCCGGACCCGAATTGGAGCTGGCGCGCGCCGGGCTCGAGTTCCTCATCGCCGAGGACTTGAACGCGCCCGCGCAGATCAGCCGCACGCGGCATCAGATCCGCCTGGTGGCGGCGGCCCGCGCCGGTTCGCTGAGCGCGGCGGCGCGGCTGGTCGACCTCGGCTGGTGGACGGGCATGGAGCAGGTCTCCACCGCCCTCCCCGCGGTTGCGGCCTGGAAGGATGATGGGCAGCTGGTCTTCGGCCTGCGTGCCGGTCAGATCTACGCCCAGCTGTGGCTGGCCCGCAGGATCGAGGCGATGAACTGCCGGTGCGCGGACATGCCGGCCCTGCGCGCCGAGTGGCTGGCCATGATCGAACGCTGGCCGGTGACCCATCCGATGCTCCTGGCCAAGGTGCTGTCGGTGCACTCGAACACCGACATGCCACGCCAGGAGGTGGTCGCCAGGTACCGCGACCGCGCGCTGGTCGCCTTTACCGACGACCCGGTGTTCGCGGGCGAGGATGTCCACGCCATGCTCGGACGGGGCGAGGCCATCAACCGCTCCTTCTCCTACCAATGGCGGGAGGATCGCGACCTGCTTCTCGCGATGTACGATGGCGCCGCCGCGCGCTGCGCCCAGCATGGTGAGCTTGCTGGGGAAGGCATCATGCACTGCGTCAAGTGGATGTACCTGGAGTATGCCTCCGAGGAGGGCGGGGAGGCGAGGCAGGTGGCGCGGGCCAGCGCGAGCACGCTCCTGGCGCGCGCCGGCGATACCGCGCATCTCGCTATGTTCCGGGCCCAGGTGGTCGAGCGGGAGTGGTACCAACGACCGCAGGGACGGCGCGGCGGCGCGCACGAAGAGACGGGCGATCTGCCAGCCTACATCGCCGGCGCCATGGACATGTGCCGCTCTGGCAGCGACTGGTATGAGCTGGGTGAGGTCTGCGCCATCGCCGGGCGCATGATCCGCAACGAGCGCGGAGGGGATCCTGACAGCATCGCGCACAGCGCAGCAGCCTGGGCTGATTCGGCTGACGCCTACAGGCGCGCCGGCGTTGCCCGGCTACAAGGCAATGGCCTAGCCATGCAGGCCGCGACCCTGGTTGCCGACGAGCGCCATCATCCCGATGGCGGCCTGATCCTCCGCCTCCGGCGCCAGGCCGAGGCCTGCTTCGCCAGCCTGGACGAGAAGGAGAGCGGCAGCGGCAGCGGCGCCTGTGCGGTCCATTTCAGCGCGATGCGCCTGGAGAACCTCTGCGCGCTCGCCGAGAACCTCGCCGATGTGGACGACCTTGCGGGTGCACATGCGCTGTTCGCCCGCGTCGCCACCATGATCCACGGCTTCCCCCCCAACTACTGGATGGGTCTCCGGCGTCGTCTAAAGGCCGGCCTGCAGGCCCAGCCATGAGCTGGCGATGATCCTCGTGCGGCAGGCAGGCACCTGCGCTGACGGTCGTGCGGGCTGGACGCTCGGGTCCGGCGAGGTTGCGGGTGCGGTGCCGCCGCCGAGCGCGCGCCGACGCGCTGGAGCATCGACGCCAGCGTCCGACTGCCGCGGAGCGAGGCTGCCGTCGTGGCTGGGTCTGCGCATGGCTTTGGCCATCGCCCTGGCCAGCGTCCTGGTCGTGCCATCGCCGCTGCGCGCCGGCGAGGCGGCGGGGCCGGACCAGCCCGCCTTCGCCACGATGCCGTTGCCGGCGCTCGCGTTCGCCCCTGGCGAGGAGGAGCAACTCGCGGTAGTCGCGCAGCAGAGCGAGGGCGCGGAGCTGGAGCAGGCGCGTGAGTTCCTCGAGCGACTGATCGCCGACGACCTGCGCGATGCCGCGCATATCACCCGCACCCGTCACCAAATCCGCCTGGTCGCGGCGGCCCAGGCCGGTTCCCTGAGCGCCGCGGCCCGCCTGGTCGATCTCGGCTGGAGGGAGGGCATGCGCCAGGTCTCCACTACGCGACCCGCGGTGGCAGCGTGGAAGGACGACGACCGCACGGTGGCCGGGCTGCGCGCCGGCCAAGTCTACGCGCAGCTGTGGATAGCGCATCGCCTCGATCCCGCCTCTGGCTGGTTCGCCGATTACGAGAGCAGGCGCGCCGAATGGCTGCGCCTGCTCGAGCGCTGGCCGGTGACCCACCCCATGCTCCTCGCCCAGGTGCTGAAGGAGTGCGGCAACGTGCAGGCGCCGCTGCCGAAGGTGTTCGCACGCTATCAGGACCATTGCCTGGTCGCCTTCGCCAATGATCCGCTGTATGCCGGCGATGATGTCCAAGCCATGTTCGCGCGGGGCGAAGCCCTGGCCAGGTGCTCAGCGCAGCTGGGGCTGGACAGCGCCGATGCCGTCAGCGCCATCTTCGACGGTGCCGCTGCGCGTTGCGCCCAGCGCGGCCTGCTCGCCGGGGCTGGCATCAACCATTTCGCCAAATGCCAGTTCCTCTCCTTCATGCGTGGCCCCAGCTCGGAGGTCAGGATGGAGGAGGCGAGCGTGGCGGCGAATCTGCTGGCCCGTGCCGGGGACTACGCCCACCTCGCACTGTGCCGCTCCCACCAGGTGATCTACCGCATGATCTTTGCTCCCGGGCGAACCCCCACCCAGCTGGAGAACGACGCCTATTTCCTGGGCACAATCGAGATGTGCCGCGCTAACGGCGATTGGTTCGAGTGCGCCCGCCTGCGTGAGCGGCGGGCATACCGCCCGCTGGATTACGAGGAGCTGGCAACGGCGAACCTGCATCGGGCGCAGGAGTGGGAGGCGGCGGCCCAGGCCTTCGCTGCGGCACGCGAACCCGAGGGGCAGGGCAATTGTCTGTATACGGCTGCGGGGTTCCTGGTGAGTGCTCTCGGCCCCGGAGCGGACCATGGTCGGATCAACGAGTTCTTCCGCCGGGCCGAGGCGTGCTTCACCCTGATCGACGAACAGGCGACGGGGCCCGCGGGCGCGGTCACCTTCACCCGCTCGCGCTTGCGGATGTATAACCTCTTCGCGCTTGCTGAAGGCCTGTGGGATGCCGGTGACACTGCCGGAGCGCATGCGATGTTCACCCGCCTTGGCCTGATCCTGCGCAACTATCCGGCGGGCACCTGGGCCACGGAGCGCCAACGCCTTGCGCGCGGCCTGCAGGCGAATCCCTGATCCCGGCGGCAACCCCCGACACCAGTCGCCAGTAGCCAGCCGCAATCACCCGCGGCCCCACTCATGGCTGGGCGGTGAGGCCCAAGCGGGCGCGCAGGCCGACGAGTTCCACCACTTGCCCGAGGAGGCCGTCCAGGGGATCGAGCAGGCGGTCGAGATTGTGCTCAATCCCGCCCCCGGGTGGCGGCCACGGTGGCGGGGGCTGCAGCCATCTCCCCTGGCGGTCGCGCATGTGCGAACGGTCGCTGCGCAGCTCGGCGACATAGCGTTCGCCCTCGATCAGGCGCAGCAGGGGGCGCAACGGGGCCGGCAGTGCGGCCTGATCGCCGAAGGTGGCCTGGAGGTAGGCCGCGGCTGGTACTGGCGTGCCGAGGTCGCTGTCAGGATCCCAGACCTGCCAGCTCTCGGCACCCGCGGCGCCCGCGGCGCGCACGAAGAGCACGACGTGGAAATCCCACAGCACCGCCTCGCCAGGGCGAGCGGCCAGGCGTTGGTGGAACAGGGCACAGCGGGTGTCGTCGCCGGTGCTCGGATGCCCGGTGATGATGCAGACCAGGCGCTCGCTGCCCGCCAGGAGCGGCTCCTGGCACAGCCGCCACATGTTCTCCTCGCAATAGAACGGGTGGTACGG
>JAYVMM010000859.1:0-2753 GCA_043758975.1 Planctomycetota bacterium
CGCCCTGGGTGCGCAGGGCGGTGACGATCGACAGCCCATCGCGGTCGGGCATGCGGCAGTCGATGACCATCGCGCACAGGGTCTCGCGCTCGCGATCGAGGATCTCCTGGCAGCTCAGGCCGCCCTCCGCCTGCTTGCACGAGTAGCCCAGCGAGGACAGCACCTCGACGGTGATCTCGCGCACCAGTTCGTCGTCGTCGGCGACCAGCACATACTGGTTGGCGTTCATCAGGGCCGCCACCGGGGTGCGGATGCGCTGCGCCAGGAGCGGGCTGGCGCACGGCTGCAGGTCGATGGCGAAGGTGGTGCCTCGCCCCGGCTGGGAATCGCAGCGGATGTTCCCGCCCACGCGCTTGATGATGCCCTGCACCGCCGCCAAGCCGAGGCCGTGGCCATTTTCCTTGGTGGTGTAGTAGGGTTCGAAGATGCGCGCCATGGTCGCGCTGTCCATGCCGCAGCCGCGGTCGGTGACGCGCAGCTGGACCCGTCCCTGCTCAAAGCCGAGCGCGATCGACACCGTGCCCGGCTGGCCCTGGTAGCTCTCGGCGGCGTTGACGATGAGGTTGACCGCGACCTGCTGGAACTGCGCGGGATCGAACATCACCTGTGGCACCTGCGGCGCAGCGGCGACCTCGGTGGTGACGTTGGCGGGCAACGCGTGCTTGACCAGGGCGTCGATCTGGATGATCTCCTGCTCGAGATTGAGTGGACGGCTCTCGACCGTGCCGCGCCCGGCATAGGCGAGGATCTGGCGCACCAGCCCGGAGGCGCGGTCGGCGGCCTGGAACAGGCGGTCGAGGCGGTGCTTGCCCGCCAGCGGCACCAGTGGCGCGATCAGCTCGGCATTGCCGCGGATGGCGCTGAGGATGTTGTTGAAGTCGTGCGCCACCCCGCTCGCGAGCAGGCCGAGGCTCTCGTGGCGTTGGGCGATCTCCTGCTGCTGGCGGGGCGGCGCCTCACCTTCGCTCTGGGCCTCGCCGGTGAGGTCGAGCAGCACGCCGGTGAAGAACAGCCCGCCCGCGCTGCGCAACGGGGTGGCGCTGAGCAGGAGCTGACGCGGCTGCTGGTGGTGGGGGTGGCGCAGGCGGAAGCGGCTGCGCAGCGGCGTCGCCGTTTCCGCGGCACGCGCCAGCTCCGCGCCCACGCGGTGGCGATCCTCCGCCGGCAGCTGGTCGAGCAGGCGCTCGCAGTCCGCCTGGTAGTGGGTCAGCGGATGGCCGAGCATTTCGTTGAGTCCGTGCCCGGCCTGCTCGAGACTGGGGCGCCCGCCGGGAAGCAGGCGCAGGCGCAGGGCGACCTGCCCGGCGCCGCCCGCGAGCAGCTGCTGGGCTTCCGCCAGCAGGGCCTGCAGCGCGCGGCGGCGGCGGCGCGCGGAGAGCGCGAACGCGCCAAGCGCCAGCGCCAGCGTCAGCGCCGCGCACGCCACCAGCGCCCAGGCGCGCCCGCCGCCGTCTGGCGCGTGCGCGCGGTAGACCAGCTCCAGCGGCACCCGCCCGGAAAGACCGGCATCGCCGAGCAGCTCGGCGCAGGTCTGCAAGCGGGCGGGGCTGATCTCGCCGAGCGGGAAGCGGTCGGGATCGATGTGCGCGTACACCGCCGCGGCCTCATCGGTGAGATGGATGCGGTCGGTTTCGCCGGTGGCGGAAGCGCGCGCGCCCAGGATATGGGCGATGAGCTCCTCCTGATGGGTGAGGGCGTAGCTCCAGCCATGCAGGCTGGCGCGGCGGAAGCCCTCGGCCTGGGCCTGGTCCTGGCGGTAGAGCGCACCGCGGCAGAGCAGCACGTCGCCGGGGAAGACCACGGTGCGCGGCGCCAGGCGCAGGGCCCTGGTCTCGATGCCCTGGCGGTGCAGGCGCAGCGGTTCGTTGGTGGCGTAGCAGGCGAGCACGTCGAGCTCACCGTGGGCGAAGCGTTCGAGGTCGCCCGGCTGGCGCAGGCGGGTGAAGACCGCGGCGGGATCGCGCCCGAGCTCCTTGAGCGAGAGATACAGCGTGGGCAGGGTGGTGCTCGGCGTACCCGCCATGCGCGCGGGCGGCAGCGCGAGGATGTCCTGCAGGGTCGACCACGGGCTGTCGGCGCGCACCAGCAGGGTGAAGGGGTCCTTCTGGAACACCGCCGCGAGCAGGAAGAGGTCGGCGCCGTCCTTCCAGGCCATGAACGGCAGCTCGTCGACGACTGCGTAGTCGGCATGCCCATTGAGCAACTCGGCGGCGGGGTCGTGCCCGCGCTGGTACTCGCGGATTGAGACCTGCAGGCCCTCGTCGCGGTAGAAGCCCTTGATATCGGCAGCGTAGTAGCCGGCGAACTGGAACTGGTGGTAATAATCCAGCTGCAGCGTCACCTGGGCCAGCTCGCCCGCACCAAGCGCGCCGGCGAGCAGGCAGCAGACGCAGATCCGGGTCGTGGCGACAGCCATCCGGAGGCGTGCAGCGATGGCGGTAAGCTTCATCCCACAGCCAGTATGCGTGCTCCCCCCGGGTTTGCCAAGCTCTCAAACGCGCCCACCGCAAGGGCCCACCGCCTCACCCGGCGCCGGGCAATTCCGGCGCCTGGTAGCCGGCGAAGGCGCCAGCGCGCAGCTGGGCGTGGACCAGGACCATGGCGGCGGCATTGGCCAGGTTGTAGGAGCGGATCTCGCCGAGGATGGGCAGGTGCACGGTGCGTTCCCGCCAGCGCTGGTGCCACGCGGGCGGCAGCCCGCGCACCTCGTTGCCGAGGATGATCACCGCGGCGGGATCGTAGGCCGGCTGATC
>JAYVMM010000860.1:0-5708 GCA_043758975.1 Planctomycetota bacterium
GCCAAGGTGGTGGTGCCGCAGCAGACCGGCGAGTCGATGCTGTTCTACCGCCTGAACACCCTCGGCACCTCGCCGCCCAACAGCGTGCAAATGCCGCCCATCGACCGCCATGCGATCGACGCCGACGCCATCAACGTGCTCGCGGCGTGGATCGACTCGCTGACGCCCACCGGCCCGGTGATCACCAGTGTCGCCCCCGGCAGCGGCGCCGCCGCCACCAGCGTGACCATCCACGGCTCCAACTTCACCGGCGCCACCGCGGTCGCCTTCAATGGCACCGCCGCCACCTTCACGGTGAACTCGGCGACCACCATCACCACCAGCGTGCCCGCCGGCGCCAGCAGCGGAGCGATCACCGTGACCGCACCCAGCGGCCTCGGCAGCAGCCCGGGGGCGTTCATGGTCGGGGCAGCGCCGCCTGCGCCTGCGATCAGCGCGCTGGCGCCGAACAGTGGCAGCAGCGGCACCACGGTGATCATCAGCGGCAGCGCGCTCACCGGCACCAGCCTGGTCACTTTCAACGGCACCAGCGCCACCTTCAGCGTGGTTTCCGACGGCGTGGTGCTCAGTACCGTGCCCGCCGGCGCCACTACCGGCACCCTCAGCCTCACCACCCCCGGCGGCGTGACCTCCGGCGGCACCTTCACCGTGGTGGCGGCGGGGACGGTGCCGGTGATCACCGCGATCACCCCCGGCAGTGGCGCCGCCGGCAGCACCATCACCATCACCGGCAGCGGCCTGGGCGGCGCCACTGCGGTGACCATCGGCGGCGTGGCTGCGACCTACACCGTCAACGGCACCGGCACCCAGATCACCGCCACCATCCCCACCGGCGCCGGCACTGGCCCGGTCAGGGTCACCACCGCGAGCGGCACCGCGAATTCGCCGACCGCCTTCATCGGCAGTGCCCCTCCTGCCGCAGCGGCAGCCAGCGACAGCAGCCGCCATTGCGGCAGCGGCATCTCCACCCTCATCGGGCTGCTGCTGCTGTCGGCGGTGCTGCGGCGGCTGCGCCTGCGCCCCGGGCCGCCCTGAGCGGCGCTGCGCCGCGGGCCCAGCGCCGCGGGGGAGCGCTGCACCGCTAAGCAAACTGAGCTGTGGGCGCGCGCGTGCGCGCAAGCTGGCACGCATGCGTATCCAGCTGCCACGGCGCAGGCCCAGGAGCGGACGCGGTTTGCGCCGATTCGGCGGTGCTCGACCTTGTTTTGCCGCGGTATGGGCGAAGATGGGTTGGCGCATCGGGCACCGCGACCCGCCGCCGACAGCGCGCACCTGGAACCATCGCCCCCGCCCATGACCGACGTCAATGCCATCCTGGCGCAACAGCTCGCCGAAGCCCTCAGCCAGGGCGACCGCCCGCGCCAGGTCGCCCTCGCCGCCTCGATGCTCAAGGAGCGCGGCGCCGATGTGGCGCGCCTGCAGCAGATCATCAGCGAGGCGGCCACGGAGCTGGTGCGCGAGAACCAGGAGAAGGATCTCGAGGCGGCGGCGCAGTGGGCGCAGACCTGGCATCGCCATACCCGCCAGGCCGGCAGCAAGGAGCTGTGGACCGAGCTGCAGGAGCGCATCGACAGCCTGCGCGCAGACGAGGAGCGTGTGCGCGCCGCGCTCACCACCGACGATCCCCAGCTGCTGCACGGCGCCATCAACGACCTCGAGTGCGAGACCGGGCGCTTGGTCTCCACCGCTCCGCTGCTCGCCGAGGCCAAGGCGGCGCTGACGCGCAGCCAGCACGAGGTGCGGCGCAAGCTCAGCGACTGCCTGGCGCGCAGCGAGCTCGCGCGCAAGCGCCTGCTCGCGCACATCCCCACCGCGCTCGACCTCGCGCTCCCGCTGCTGCCCGACCTGCTCGCGCTCGATCCGACCGCCGCTGATGACCCCGAGCTGAATGCGCTGCCGGAGCGCCTGGATGCGCTGCACCAGCTGCACGCCGCGCTCGAGGCCGCGCTCGCCGAACCCGGGGTGCCGGTGCTCGAACGCGCCTTCCAGGCGCTGCGCGGCAGCATCGACCGCCTGACCACGAGCGAGGCGCTGCTCGAGCACGCCGCCAGCGAGCTGGGCACGCGTCGCGAGCAGCTCACCGCCCAGATCAGCGCCTGCGCCGAGGTCGATCTCGGCCTGGTTGACCTCGCGCTGCCCGCCTTCGAAACGCTGCTGACCCTCGATCCCGAGGCGTCCGAACGTGCCCAGCTCGAGGAGCTGCGCGCCGACTACCGCCGCCTGAGTGCGCTGCACCGCCGCCTGGAGGGCCTCGCACGCAGCGAACCCGGAACGCCCGGGCTAAAGGCCGAGGCCGCCGAGCTGCGGGCCGCGCCGCGGCGGCTGTGCGGCTCGCTCGAGCTCGCCGATGCGGTGGCGGGCGCGGTGGCGCGCTGGCGCGAGCGTCGCGCCCGTCAGCGCCTGGTCGCGCTGCGCATCAGTGTGGCGATCGTGGCGCTCCTGGCGGTGGTGGTGCCGCTGTGGTGGCGCGATGCGCACGCGCGCACTGCGGTGCTCGCGCGCAGCGATGACGTCCAGGCCGTGGCGCTCGCCCGCGCCTATGCCGCCGACTGGACCCACCCGCTCTACCGCGCCGAGATGGCTGGGCGCGCCGAGGAGCTCAGCGTCCGCCTCGACCAGGCCGCCTGGGCCGCCGCCCACGCCCCCGGCGAGCCCGCCGCCCACGCCGCCGCGCTCGAGCGCTACCTCGCCCAGCCTGGCGGGCGCCACTTCGACGAGGCGCGAACCGCGCTGCAGGCGGCCCGCCTCGCGATCGAGGACCAGGCCATCGCCGCCGCCAACGCGGTGGGCGACCCCGCCAAGCGCATCGCCGCGCTCGAGGCCTACATCGCCGGCGCGCGCATCGGCGAACGCGCCGCCCACGCCCGCAATCTGGTCGTCGAACTCAAGCGCGCACGCGATGAGGCGGCGTGGCAGGCGGTGCAAAGCGCCGCCTCGACCGCCGCCGCGCTGCCGCTGATCGAGGACTACCTCGCGCTCAGCGCTGCCGGTCCGGCGCCGGCGCACCGAGAGGAGGCGCTCGCATTGCGCGTCGCCATCACCACCGCGCTCGCCCGGCAGCGCGACGAGAGAATCGACGACGACGCTTGGGCGACGGCCACCCAGGCCACTCAGGCCACCGACCTGCGTACGACCATCATCCAGCTCGAGGCCTATAGCCACGGCCCCACCCTCAAGCGCCACCTCGCGGCCGCCGAGGCGCGCCTGGCGCAGGTGCGGCGCGAGCTCGACGACGCGGTGTGGCGCGGCGTCATCGCCAACCCGGATGCGCGCGCGCGCGCCGACCTGCTGCGCCGCTACCTGATCGGCGACACCCTGCGCAACCACCAGGCCGAGGCCCAGACCGCGCTGCAGGAGGCGCTGTGGGCGACGGCCAACGCCCCCGGTGCGACGCTTGAGCGCCTGGCGCGCGTGCGCGCCTACCTCGGCGACGCCGCCAACCAGGCACACCGCCCCGAGGCGGAGAAGAGCGAACGCGAGCTCACCGTCGGCCTCGACAAGGAGCGCTGGGAGGCGGCGCGCACGGTGGCCGACCTGCCCGGGCGCATGCACGCCATCGCCACCTACCTCGAGGGCCCCGGCAGCCACGCCTACACCATCAGCGCCGGCGAAGAGATGGCGCGCTGCCTGGAAGCGGCGACCACCCTGCCGCCGGAGGCGCTCGCGGCGCTGCCTGCCGGGCTGCAGGCGCGGGTGGCGGTGCATCCGCCGTGGAGCTCGACCGCCGGCTGCGACGCCGACGGGCGCTGGGCCGAGCTGATGGTGGGCAAGCGGGCGCTGCGCTTCCGCTACATCTTCTCGGGCCATGTGCAGATTACGGTCGGCGACGGCCTGACCACGGTCACCAGCCCCACCGGCTTCTGGCTCGCCGAGCAGGAGTGTTCGCAGGCGCTGTGGGTGGAGGTGCTCGGCGGCTTCTTCTCCAGCCACAACCCCAGCGTCCACCGCGGCGACGAGCTGCCGGTCGATTCCGCCACCCTGGGCGAATGCCGCGAGTTCACCGCCGCCTGCAACCGCCTGCTGGCCAAACAGGGCAGCGGCGCCCAGCTGCGCCTGCCGAGCGGGGCGGAGTGGCATTTCGCCGCCGCCACCGCCAGCGAGGGGCCCGCCGCGCTCGACCGCGGTGCCAGCCGCGCCTTTACCGCCGACGAACTCACCGCGCTGGTGTGGGCGAGCGAGGGCAGCGGCGGCCAGCCGCGCGCGGTCTCCGCCGGCGGACACGACCACTGGGGCCTCTGCAATCTGCTCGGCAATGTCGCCGAATGGTGCAGCGATGCCGACGGCCTCACCCTGGTGCGCGGCGGGGCATGGAACCTGCCGTTGGCCGAATGCAGCAGCGAGCGCGCGGTGGCGGCGCCGGCGGAGACGTGCTCCGAAGCCGTCGGCCTGCGCCTGGTCGCCGAGGGCGCGCCGGGCGGCGCGGCGGCGAGCCGCTGACCATGGCCCGCGCCCCCCTTCAGCTGGCTGCGATCCTGCTCTGCTGGGGAGCCCTCGCCGCCCTGCTCGCGGGCGAAGCGGGCGCAGGCGCATCAGCGCCGCCACTACCGCCGGCGCCCACCGCACCGGCAGGTGCGATGTGGAACCTGGCGCAGCTCGGGCAGGCGCCTGCAACCGCCGAGGCCGCGGACTTCAGCGCAGACGGCGTGCGCGCGCTCACCTTCCAGAGCGTGCCCTACCACGGCGCGCCCACCCGGGTATTCGCCTGGCTCGGCCTGCCGGCGGTGCCGCCCGGCACCACGGTGCCTGGTATCGTGCTGGTGCACGGAGGCGGCGGCACCGCCTTCGCGGAGTGGGTGCGGCGTTGGACTGCGCGCGGCTATGCCGCCATCGCCATCGACACCTGCGGTGCCCTGCCGCGCAAGGCGGTGGTCGACGGCAAGGAGTCCAATGAGTGGGAGCGCAATCCCGAGGGCGGTCCGCGTGGCTGGGGTGGCTTCGACCAGATCGACCAGCCGCGCACCGACCAATGGACCTATCACGCGGTGGCCGCCGCCATCCTCGCCCACTCCCTGCTGCGCACCCAACCCGGGGTCGATCCCGCGCGCATCGGCCTCACCGGCATCTCCTGGGGCGGCTACCTGACCTGCCTGATCGCCAGCGTCGACCCGCGTTTCCGCTTCGCGGTGCCGGTCTATGGCTGCGGCTTCACCAACGAGCACACCTTCGCCCCCAGCGTGCTCGGGCTAGGTCCTGAGCGCGCGCAGCGCTGGATGGCGTGGTGGGATCCCTCCAGCTACCTGGCCAGCGCGGCGATGCCCCTCTGTTGGATCACCGGATCGAACGACTTCGCCTACACTTTCAACGCGCTGCAGAAGTCCTACCGCCTGCCAAGCGGAGCGCGCACCCTCGCCATCCGCCTGCGCATGCCGCATGGCCACGGCGACGCCGGCGAGGCGCCACCGGAAGTCTTCGCCTTCGCCGACAGCCAGCTCAAGGGGGGCGAACCGTTGGTGCGCATCACCGGCCAGGGCCGCAGCGGCACGGCGGTGTGGGCGACCTATGGATCTCCTCGTCCCCTGGCCAAGGCGGAGCTTTGCTGGACTCTCGACGGTGGACCCTGGCCGAAGCGCCTGTGGCAGGCGCAGGCTGGCGACCTCAGCCAGCCCGGGCGCGTCGCCGCCACCCTGCCCGACGGCTGCACGGTCTATTACCTCAACCTCTTCGACGACCGCGGCTGCGTGGTGAGCAGCGAGCACGAGGAGCTCGGG
>JAYVMM010000861.1:0-1823 GCA_043758975.1 Planctomycetota bacterium
TTGCTCGTCTGGGCGACCTGGAACCACAGATTCCACCATGCCCACAGCTCCTCCTCGGTGAGGTTCTGCAGATCCTTCTCCTCGCTGGACTGGAACTCGTCGAGCGAATAATTTTCCAAGTCGTCGTTCATGGCGGAACCACCACGGACTGAGGAAGCAGGGGCTCTGCCGCGCGCACGACGATCTCATGCGCCTGGTCCAAGGGGAGGTGGCTGATGGTGGGCGCGAGCGCCTGCCATGCCTGCGCCCAAGGCTGGATCGCCTCGGCAAAGGCGCGCATGCGCCGACGGTCGCGCTCCTGATGCTCAAAACGCTCCTCGTTCAGCTGCAGACGGATGCGCTCCGGATGGTCGATCGCGGTCTGCAGCAACGGGCGTTGGTCTGCCAGCGAGCGCGCAAGCGCCACCTGCGTTCCCACGAGGTGCGCCAGCGTGTCAATGGACTGGGAGAAGAGCAGTTGAGAGGCCGGATCGTCGAGACGCTGGGCCAAGGCACCGATGATCGGATAGTCCCGATCCCGCAGCGTGCGCTTGAGCGCGATAAGGTCCGGAATGGGGAGCAGATACGGCACCGACGTTTCCGCTTCCACCCACAACTCGGCAAGGCGCGCTGAGGCGATGCGCGGAGGGCGGGTGACGAAATCGGTGCGCACCCGCAGCCCGCCCTCCTGGTACTCGGCATGCGTAGACCATCCTGCTGCAAGCCAGCGGGCATCGAGGGGGGCGCCAAGGCGGTAGCGTGCCCCATGCCTGGTAAGCACGGCGATGACATGACGGATGGACTCCTGGTCTTCCCGGAGCAGCCAGTCGCCATCCTTGCTGACGAAGGCGATGCGGTGCAGGACGCAAGCTTGGCCGCTGCTCATGATGGTGCGGCACCGCCCCTGGTTCAATTCAGCGGTCAAAGTCTGGTAGACGCTGGATGCCGCAAAGGGTGCGATGGCGCGAAGCTGCGGCGCGAGGTGACCATCACCGTCGGGCGTGGCGGAGTTCGTCGACATGACCGATCCCTTCGGCAGGAGTGTCCCGCACTGGTGCGGAGTCGCTGGTGGCTAACCCGAGCACTGCTTCCGCGCGACCAAGGCTGGCAAGTTGGATTGTGCCTTGATCTAGGGGGCGATCAACTTCGCGGCATCACCGCCCTCATCGGCGCGGTTATCATCGTAGTAGCGCAGGACGTTGGCCGACAGCAGTCGCCCGAAACGCTGCGCCTTGCGGTAGTCCCCGCGGGTGGCATCGAGGACATCGGTGATCGCTGCGTGGCGCAGTCCGTGCGGGCGGGCGCGCTGGCCGGTGCGCTCGCCCAGGCCGGCGATCATGTCGCGCACCGCCAAGCCGGAGAGCGGCTGCAGCTCTCCGCCGCGCGGCTGGCCGCGGTCGAGGCGGTGGAAAAGGGGGCCGGGTCGAGGACCGCGCTGGGCGATCCAGGCGTGCAGCGCACGCACCGAGGCCGGCGGGATGGTCGCCCATTCGCGTTCGCCCCTGTGCTTGCCCAGGACCAGGATGCGGCCCTGGCCGAGATCGACATCCTCGGGGTAGCGCAGGCTGATCGCCTCGCTGCGGCGCAGCGCGCGCCCGTAGAGCAGCCAGAGCAGGGCGAGATTGCGTGCGCGCAGCGGCTCCTCCTGCTGTTCAGCTTCAGCGACCAGGCGCAGGAAGCCGGCGCGCCCGGGGCCGCGGGTGTCCTTGAACGGTATCGCCTTGGGGGTGGGCAGCTCGAGCGTCCAGCTGAGCATGCCGATCAGACGCGCGGCCTTGGCCAGGCTCTTGAGCGCGGCGATGCGGCGGCAGCAGGTCGCCGGCGACAGCCCGCGCTGCTGCATG
>JAYVMM010000862.1:0-2992 GCA_043758975.1 Planctomycetota bacterium
GGGTGGGCGGCGGCGGGGAGACGGGTGGCGGGGTCATGCGGGGTGCGGTGAGGCTAGCGCGCTCGCCGGACGGGGCCATGGCATGCACCGCGTGGTCCAGGGCGCTGCTTGTCGTCCCCTGCCGTTGTCTAGGGTGGCGGATGGCATCCCGCAGGAGGCGCCCCATGGCCCGCACGCCTTTCGCCGTCGCCGTCGCCACCGCCACCGCCGCGCTCGGCGCCCTCTCCCTCATCGGCGCGCGCCTGCTGCCGGGGGCCGAGCAGGTGCCCGATCCCCAGGCCGTGCGCAGCCACATCGAGCACCTGATCCAGGCCTCGGGCGCCTCCCACCGCCCGGCCACCCTCGGCCTGCTGCATGATGCCGTGCTGCTCGCCATCGGGGTGGGCGCACCGGCCTACAACAACGGCGATCTCAAGGGCTGCAGCGACTTCTATGTCGGCACCGCCAAGCAGCTGCTCGCCGCCTACCCCGAAGGCAATGCCATGAGCATGCCGGCGGTCGAGGGCCTGAGCGACCTGCGCGATGGCCTGCGGCGTGGCGGCAGCGGTGACGACGCCCAGCGCCGCGCCTGGGCGCTGCGCCTGTCCTTCGACCAGATCGCCGTCAATTGGTCGCTCGCCATCCAGCACGGCGAGCAGCTCGGCAAGCTCGGCGGCGAGTACTTCCACCGCGGCGACTACCAGGAGGCCGAAGTCGCCTATGCCGCGGTGGTGCGCGACTACGACGAGGTGCGCGGCGAGGCGCTGCCCGCCGCCGCCGCCGCCCTGCGCCTGTCACCGTTGCTGCACGCCCAGGCGCTGATCGAGCTCGGGCGCTTCGCGCCGGCGGCGGCGCTGGTGGCGGGCCACAATGATGAGGTCACCGAGTTCCGCGCGGTGGACATCGACCTGCGCGCCCTCTACGGCAACACCATCGACCTCGAGCGCTCGCTGCTCGACCTCGAGCGCGCCGCCGACGAGCACGCCAAGGACTCCGATCTGCGCTACCTCTTCGGCTACCAGCTGTGGTTCACCGGCAGCCGCGAGCAGGCGCAGCAGCAGTTCGATCGTACCCTGGCGCTCGACCCCCGCCACCCCGGTGCCACCCAGTTCAAGCGCAAGCCGGAGGCGCAGCCCGCCCCGCTCATCCCGTAGCACCTCAGCGGCGAGCGCCGCCCGCCGCGCGTGGCGGCGGGGCTGCTGCCTGCCCGGCGCTACTTGGCTGCGGTGCGCGGCTTGCCGTCGCCCTTGTCGCCGTGCTCGACGAACCACTCCTGCCACTTGGCCACCGGACCCTTGCGGTCGCTGGCGCCGAGCGCGGGATCGTAGCCGAGGCCGTCCTTGACCGCGACCTTGAGCGGGGCGAAGGCAAGGCCACGCAGGGTGGCGTCCTCGTCGTCGAGCAGCGCGACCAGGGCCTGGAAGGTCACGGTGTCGTCCTTGAGGTTGCCGAGCAGCGGCAGGCTGGCGGCGGCGGCGAGGCCGCTCGCGCACAGCGCGCGCTCCTCCAGCGCACCCTTCTTCTTGAGCGCCAGCTTGCCGAGCTCGAGCTGGGCGGCCTCATAGCGCCAGTCGGCGGCCACGCCCAGGGCCTTGAGCGCGACCGCGCGCACCCCGGCGTTCTTGTCCTCGGCCAGGCGCACCAGGGCATCGACGGTCTCATCGCCGGAGAACAGGCAGCGCGTGCAGGCGGTGGCGGCCATCTCGCGCACGTTGGCGCTCTCGGAGCGCAGGGCCAGGGCGACCACCGCGCCCGCTTGCGGGCCGCCGATGCGCAGCAGCTCGTTCCAGGCGTCGGGCTTGGCGAACAGCTCGCCGGCCTTCTTCGCCACCGCGTACTGGCGCAGGAACTTGTCCTCATCGCCCGCCAGGGGCAGCTGCTTGTGGCGCAGGGAGTCGATCCAGCGCACGAAGTCGGCGCGCACGTCCTGGTTGTCGACGATGTTGACGTGGCCATAGCCGGTGAGCTCGCGGTAGACGTAGTGGTAGTGCGCCTGCTGGAGGTGGAGGCGCGCGGTGCGCGAACCGTCGACCGCGTTGGCGTCGTCCTTGTCGCCGTGCACCATGTAGTATTCGCTGACGTTGGGCGCCTCCTTGAGCGGCGCCGGGTCGAGGCCCGGGCCGGCGTAGCGCACGATGCCGGCGATGGTGTCGAGGTGCTTGCCGCCGAAGCGGGTCACCCACCACGAACCGTTGGAGTGGCCGACGATGAACACCCGGCGCTTGTCGATCGGATAGGTCGAGAGCAGCCAGTCGTAGGTCTTGAGCACGTAGCTCTCGTCGGCATCGGCCCAGCCGGCGCCCGAGGACTTCAGGCCGATGACCACGTAATTGTCGGCCAAGCCGACCTTCTTGACCGTCTCGTGCACCCAGCCGACGACGTGGGTTTCATTGCCGTTCATGCCGTGGAAGCACAGGATAAGGCCGAGTTCACGCCGCTCGGGCAGCTTGTCCGGGGCGTACATTTGGTACTTCATGATGAAGGCCTTGGTCTTGGGCTGCTTGAGCTCGTCCTCGACCTTGCCGGTCTTGGCCGGCTTGGGGTAGTCGCTCCAGTCGAGCGGCGGCTCGATCAGGCCGCCGAACTCGTTGAGGTTGGCGGCGGCGGCGCGCAGCGGTCCGGCGGCGGCGACCACGGCGAGGGCGATGAGCAGGAGACGGTACAGGCGGCGATGCATAAGTGCTCCGGGGCGGGGGTGCGGCAGACGCGGTCGGTCATTTCCTGGGATTGGCGTCGTTCTTGTCGGGCGGGGCGAAGAGCTCGAGGTACCACATCTTCCAGCGCGCGACCGCCTCGTGGCGCGCCGCCGGCGCCGCCTCGGCATGGTAGCCGAAGCGCCCGGCGGGCCGTGCCGGCGAGCCGGCCAAGCCTTCGAGCGCATTCGCGCGCAGGTCCTGATCCTCGTCCTCGAGCAGGTGGACCAGGAGCTCGTAGATCAGCTGGTTGTCCGGCCCCGGCGAGGAGCGGAAGGCGAGCGAGCGCTCCAGGCGCTCGAGCGCGGCGGCGCGCTCGT
>JAYVMM010000863.1:0-4561 GCA_043758975.1 Planctomycetota bacterium
CGCACGCACGGGCCAGGGGAGCCTGGGCGAGCAAAGCCAGGGGCTCGAGACCATCCTGCTGGTCGAGGCGGCACCCGAGATCAGCGAGTTCCTGGCGGAAGCGCTGCGCGACATCGGCCACAAGGTCCTCACCGCCAATGACGGCAAATCGGGGTTGGCCGTGTTCCTTCAGCACGCTGATACCATCAGCACGGTGGTCTGGGATGCGGAGGTGCCCCGGGTCGGGCCGGAGGCCGGCATCGCCAAGGTGCGCGCGCTCTTCCCGGAGATGCCGATAATCCTGCTGGTCGGCCAGGAGGGTGGGCGCGTAGAGGATGCCGAGGTGCTGAAGCCGGCGGTGCGGCTCTTGGCCAAGCCGTTCTCCCCGCGCATGCTGGCCTGCACCATCCGTGAGGAGATCGACCGCGTGTCGCACCGGCAGCTCTAGCGCCAGAGCCAGCCACCGCTCATAGCCCGGCCCAGCGCGTCAAAGGCCCATGCCGGGTCGCAGGCGAGCGGGACAGACCGGGTTCAGGCCTTGAAGATGGCAGCCAGGCGCTCCAGGGCGCTGATGATGCCGTGGCGTTCCGGCGGGCCGAGCTCGGCGAATGCCCGCTCCTGCTCATCCTGATCGCTGTGGTGGCGCGGACGATCCCAACTCATGCCTAGGGTGGTCGCCGCCACCAGGATGCGACGTCCGTTGTGCTTGCTCCTGATTCTGGTGACCAGCCCTTTCGCCTCCAGGCGGTTCAGGATGCTGGTGAGCGTGCTCGTGCTCAGCTGGACAATGCGCCCGAGTTCCACGTGGTTCAGCGGACCTTGGAGGACGATGGCCTGCAGGCAGCCCGCCTGCGGTGCCGTGATACCGTGCAGCAATTCCACCTCAAAAGCCGAAAGCTGCGCCTTGGTCAGGATGCGGTGGAGCAGCTGCGCCATGCGCTCGCGCTGCGCTGGTGCGGTCCGGTCACCAGCAGGGTCATCCGCGGACTCATCTTTATCGGCGCTGCTCACCATGAACATCATCCTCTGCCAGGGTTCGCAGGCAGAGCGCTGCCGGTCCGCACGACAACGCTTCCACACCACACTACGCGGGCGACCATCCCCTGACGGTATTGCCCTCTGCCGGTGATCGTCGCCAGGGGGCACGCTCGGTTTCCCAGCATTTCCTCGGCCTGCATCCGGATGACAGCGATGGGCATGCCAAATCCATCGGGCAGGCGCCGGTGTTCCGCCCATCTGCGCAGTGCCGCGCGACCTGGAGAGAGCCGCCGTCTGCGCTCATCCTGCGTTTTGCACGCCTCAGCCCGCAACCACCGCGACCGATAGCGAGTCGCGCTCGCCCATGGCGGAGCGTCCCGGCTGGCGGGCGACCGGACTGCGCATGGACTGCGAACGTGGCCCGGTTGCAGCGCGCCACCCACCTCACCCTGCTGTCGCTGCTGTCGCCATGCTCCGACGGCTGCCCATTCCGCCTCCGGTTGACTGGAACCGTGGTGGAATTGTCGCGTCATCACCGGTCACCGTTTCCGCAGGGCGCTTGGACTGCATCGAGCGGCAGCATTCCCATGTCAGGCGGACGACCGTGTGCGCATCCGGCCTTCCACTCAAAGGACTGCGTCATCTCCGCTTACAGTCCATGAGACGGGCAAAGCCGCGGTGACCTTTATTATACCCCGGGCGGCGGAATCCTGCCACGCTGTTGGCGCTGGCGGCTTCCGCCGGATGCCTGCCAGCGCTGCGCTGCGCTGCGCATGCCCGCATGCCCTGCCCGCGATCGGAGCCCGCCATGCCACGATTCCTCGTCCTTCTCGCGCTCGCCCTGGCGGCCTGCCTGCCGCTCGCCGCCGCCGACCTCGTCGAGGTCCACCTGCGCTCGGGCCAGGTGACCAAGGGCGAACTGGTGAGCCAGGACGCCGACAAGGTCGTGATCAAATCGAACTCGACCGGCAAGAGCGGCAAGACCATGTCCATCACCATGTCCTACCGGCGCGACGACATCGCCGACCTGATCGTGCTGGGCGACCCGGAGGAGACCTACCGCAAGCGCAGCGCCACCGCCACCAGCGCCGCCGACCACGCCACGCTCGCCGCCTGGTGCATGGACAATGGCATGAGTGCGCGCGCGCTCGAGCAGGCCGAGCGCGCCGTCGATCTCGACCCCGGGCAGGACGCCTGCATCAAGCTGGCGCTCGACGCCGGCTGGGTGCGTGCCGACGGCAAATGGGCCAAGGAGGCGGACGTCCTCGCCGCCGAGGGCAAGGTGCGCTACCAGGGCAAGGTCATGACCATCAGTGAGGCCGACGAGCTCAAGGCGGCGACCAAGAAGCAGGCCACGCTCGCCGATGCTCAGAAGAACGCCGATGACAAGGGCAGCGCGGTGTCCTACTACGATCGCCTCGCCGCCGATCTCAAGAAGCGTACCCCGGTGCTGGAGATGGAACTGGCCAAGGCCAAGACCGATGTCACCACCGCCGAATCCGCCGATGGCAAGGTCACCGCCGCCAAGACCGCGCTCGACACCGCGCAGGCCAACCTCGACCAGGCGCGCACCTCGACTCCGGCCGGCGGCACCACCGCCGTCAACTCGTATCTCACGCCCTACACCCAGGCGGTGCAATCGGCGCAGTCCGTCCTGAGCGCGGCGAAGAAGACGGCCTCCGCCGCAAACTCCGACCTGCCCCGGCTGCGTGCCCGGGTCGGCACGCTCGAGGAGGAGAAGAAGACCCTCGAACGCAAGCTGATGGAGCTCGCCGCCAAGCGCGAGGCGGCGCTCAAGGCCCAGGACCAGGCCAAGGGCGATGCGGTCAAGGCCGCAGACGATGCGACCGCCAAGCCGGCAGCCCCAGGCGCGCCGGTCGTCGCCCCCGCCCCGGCGCCAGCGCCAGCGCCAGCGCCCAAGCCCTAAGGCCGATAGCGCGCCGAACGCTCGCCAACATCCGATTGCCCCGCACAGCGCGAGCGGATAACATCGCCAGCCGCCTCTGCGCGCACGCACCGCGGCTGCGCCCAACGCCGCCGGCCAGGCGCTCCCGCACCGTGCCCAGACAGGTCATGCATCGCCGCTCCCGTCCACCGCCCGACCGTCATGCCGCCGCCAGCCTGGTGGTGCCCGCCGCCGCCGGACCGGCGGGGGTGATCGCTGCGCCGGGGCGGCGATGACCCTCAGCGAGGTGTTCATTGCCCGTCCGGTGGCCACCACCCTGCTCACCCTCGCGGTGGTGCTGCTCGGCACGGTGTCCTTCTTCCTGCTCCCGGTCTCGCCGCTGCCGCAGGTCGACTTCCCGACCATCCTGGTGATGGCCTCGATGCCGGGGGCAAACCCCGAGACCATGGCCACCTCGGTGGCGACCCCGCTCGAGCGCCACCTCGGGCAGATCGCCGACGTCAGCGAGATGACCTCGACCAGCTCGACCGGGCAGACCCGCATCATCCTGCAGTTCGGCCTCGCGCGCGACATCGATGGCGCCGCGCGCGACGTGCAGGCGGCGATCAACGCCGCCCGCGTCGACCTGCCGGCCAGCCTGAGGTCCAATCCGACCTACCGCAAGATCAACCCGGCGGACTTCCCGATCTTCATCCTCACCATGACCAGCAGCACCCTCACCGCGGGGCAAATGTACGATTCCGCCGCCACCATGCTGCAGCAGAAGCTGTCGCAGGTTGAGGGCGTCGGCCAGGTGACGATCAGCGGCAGCTCGCTGCCGGCGGTGCGCGTCGAGCTCAACCCGCGCACGCTGTCGAAGTACGGCATCGGCATGGAGGATGTGCGCGCCGCCCTGGCCGCGGCCAACGCCAACAGCCCCAAGGGCGCGATCGAGAGCGACGGCCTGCATTACCAGCTCTACACCAATGACCAGGCCAGCCATGCCGCGCAGTACCGCGACCTGGTGATCGCCTACCGTAATGGCGCCGCGGTGCGGCTTGCCGATCTCGCCGAAGTAAACGATGCGGTCGAGGATCTGCGCAACCTCGGCCTGGCCAACGGCAAGCCGGCGGTGCTGCTGATCCTCTCGCGCCAGCCCGGCGCCAACATCATCGCCACCGTCGACCGCCTCAAGTCCCTGCTGCCGGCGATGCGCGCCTCGATCCCCGCCGACATCGAACTGAGCGAGGCGGTCGACCTCACCACCACCATCCGCACCTCGCTGCACGACGTCGAGCGCACCCTGCTCATTTCCACCGCCCTGGTCATCCTGGTGGTCTACCTCTTCCTGCGCGACGGGCGCGCCACCCTGATTCCTAGCGTGGTGGTGCCGGTGTCGCTGATCGGCACCTTCGGCGCGATGTACCTGCTCGGCTTCAGCCTCAACAACCTCTCCCTGATGGCACTCATCATCGCCACCGGCTTTGTGGTCGACGACGCCATCGTGGTGCTCGAGAACACCGCCCGCCATGTCGAATCCGGCATGCCGCCGCTACGCGCCGCGATCACTGGTGCGCGCGAAGTGATGTTCACCGTGCTCTCGATGAGCCTGTCCCTGATCGCGGTGTTCATCCCCATCCTGATGATGGGCGGCTTCATGGGGCGGATGTTCCGCGAATTCGCCGTCACCCTGGCGGTGGCGATCGTCATCTCGCTGGC
>JAYVMM010000864.1:0-2068 GCA_043758975.1 Planctomycetota bacterium
CTGAGCCAGCGCGGCGTCTCCCGCGATATCCATGGCCAGGCGACCGCCCTGGTGGTGGGTGCCGATGATAAAGTCGAGCTGCGCGTGGTCACCACCGGACGCGCCATCGGCGATGCCTGGCTGATCAGCGACGGGCTGAAGGCCGGCGAGCGGGTTATCATCGAGGGCCTGCAGAAGGCCAGGCCCGGTGACACGGTGCACCCGGTCCCGCTTGCCGCCCCGGCCAAGTAGCTGCCATCCGCCTCCCCAGCGCCAAGGAATCCCATGCTGTCCCGCTTCTTCATCGATAGGCCGATTTTCGCCTGGGTGCTCGCCTGCGTGCTGATGCTCGCGGGATTGCTCGCCATCGTGCAGCTGCCGATAGCCCAGTACCCGAGCATCGCGCCGCCGGCGGTGAGCATCTTGGTGACCTATCCGGGCGCCTCGGCGGAGACCGTGCAGAGCACCGTGGTCCAGGTCATCGAGCAGCAGCTCAGCGGCATCGACCATCTTCTCTACTTCTCGTCCGAGAGCGACAAGGACGGGAGCATGGTCATCACCCTCAATTTCCAGCAGGGCACCAACGCCGACATCGCCCAGGTCCAGGTGCAGAACAAGCTCCAGCTCGCCACCCCGCTACTGCCGCTGGAGGTCCAGCAGGGCGGCCTGCGGGTGGCCAAGTCGAACAAGAACATCCTGATCTTCTGCGCCTTCGTCTCGATGGACGACCGCATGACCTCCGCCGACATCGGCGATTTCGTCTCCTCGACCATCCAGGATCCGATCAGCCGCACCTCAGGGGTCGGCGACCTCCAGGTCTTCGGCTCGCAATACGCCATGCGCATTTGGATGGATCCGGCCAAGCTCAGCAAATTCTCCCTGACCCCGGTCGACCTCAGCGCCGCGCTCGCCGCCCAGAACGTCCAGGTCGCCGCGGGCGAGCTCGGCGGCCTGCCGGTGCTGCGCGGCCAGCAGCTCAACGCCACCATCATCGGGCCGTCGCGGCTGCAGACGCCAGAGCAATTCGGCGAAGTCCTGCTGCGGGTGGACCCTGACGGTTCGGCCGTGCGCCTGCGTGATGTCGCCCGCATCGAACTGCGGGCTGAGAACTTCAGCGTCGATGGCCGGTACAATGGCCATCCGGCCTCCGGCATAGCGGTGCGCCTCGCCTCGGGCGCCAACGCGCTCGAGACCGCGAACAACGTCCGCGCCACCATCGATAAGCTGACCCCGCTGCTGCCACCCGAGGTCAAGGTGGCGTACCCCTACGACACCACGCCATTCGTCAGGATCTCGATTGAGGAGGTGGTGAAGACCCTGGTCATCGCCATGGTCCTGGTCTTCGTCGTGATGTACATCTTCCTGCAGAATTTCCGCGCCACCCTCATCCCCAGCATCGCCGTGCCGGTGGTGCTGCTCGGCACCTTCGCGGTCTTGTCGCTGGCCGGCTATTCCATCAACACCCTGACCATGTTCGGCATGGTGCTGGCGATCGGTCTGCTGGTCGACGACGCGATCGTGGTGATCGAGAATGTCGAGCGCGTGATGGCCGAAGAGGGCTGCAGTCCACGCGAGGCGACCAGGAAGTCGATGGAGCAGATCACCGGTGCGCTGGTCGGCATCGCGCTGGTGCTGGCCGCAGTGTTCCTGCCGATGGCCTTCTTCCCGGGTTCGACCGGGGTGATCTATCGCCAGTTCTCGATCACCGTGGTCTCGGCCATGGTGCTCTCCGTGCTCGTCGCCCTGATCCTGACCCCGGCGCTGTGCGCAACCCTGCTCAAGCAGGTCGACAAGGGGCACACCGAGCGGAAACGGGGCCCGTTCGGGCTGTTCAACCGCGCTTTCAACGCCTCCAACCGTGCCTATGAATCCGCGGTCAAGCATATCCTCGGTCGGGTGTGGTTCTACCTCGCCGCCTATGCCCTCATTGTGGCGGCTCTGGGCATGCTCTTCACCAGCATCAAAACCGCCTTCCTCCCCGAGGAGGATCAGGGCATCATGTTCGTGATGGTGAACCTGCCGGTCGGCTCCACCCTCGCCAACACCCAGGATGCCCTCGAAGGCATCCGCACCCATTTCATGGAGGCGG
>JAYVMM010000865.1:0-3688 GCA_043758975.1 Planctomycetota bacterium
GCCACCTACGTCCCCACCACGGTCGGCCCGGTGCCGTCCAGCCAGACCCCGCCGCTGAACATCTTCCAGCCCGAGTACAGCGGCGTCACCCCCATCGCGAGCAGTGCGCCGCCGCTGCAGCCGGCGGTCAATCCGGTGCAGATCAACCTGGTGGCGCCCAACAACGCCTCCGCCCTCGCCGACATCCAGGCGGCGATGAACCTCAACTCCGCGGTGATGGTGCGCATCCTGGTGTTCTGGGTCGCCCAGAATGGCGGCGGGCGCTGGCACGAGGTCGTCATCATGCGCCGAGGTGATTCATGAGCCCAGCCCGCACCTTGCCGCCGCCGCGCCGGACGCGGCGCAGCGCCTTCTCCCTGGTCGAGATGGTGATCGCGCTCGGCGTCTTCACCGTGACCATGACCCTGGTGCTGAGCTCGCTCACCAACCTCACCAGCTATTCCACCCAGGAGAGCGCGCAGACCGACATGGTGATCCGCGGGCGCGAGGCGGCGCGCCTGATCACCAACGACCTCGCCAACTCCTCGTGGCTGTACGACTACAATTCCACCACCCACCAAATGATCTCCACCCCGATGCCGAACGCCCTCGGCTACACCCCGCCGTCGCCCTACGCCAACAATCCCCTGCTGCCCTGGGTGTGGATCGACGGCACCAACTACAACGACATGGTGGGCACCACCAGCAATGGCGTCACCAGCTGGGCCAACCAGGTGAGCGCCATCAGCGCGACCGCCAATCCGGCGTGGGAGAAGGACGTCCTCGAGTATGTCAAGGTGCGCACCTCGGACCGCATCGCCTACTCGCCGCTCGACGAGCGCTACGAGGCCATCCTCAACCAGCCGGGCGTCACGGTGACCACGCTCGACCAGTTCCAGACCGGCGTGCCGACCCCGTTTATGATCGTCAATGACAACTATCCCGCCGCCGCCACCAACAACGACATTTTCGTCTCGCACGTGTGGGAGGCTGGGCGCAACGCCAGCAGCAAGAGCGCCACCCCACTGAGCCACGTGCCCCTGACCTTCGACCAGAACCAGAACCCCGCCTACCTGCGCCACTACCATCTCGAGGTGATCAACGTCGGCGTCAACAGCGTCAATCCGTCGATCCAGACCGGCACCCTGGTGCGCACCTACTGGAACGGCAACGGCAGCAGCCTGCCCGCGAGCGGCAACGACACCACCGGCAGCGCCAGCGCCAGCGCCTTGCCGAGCTGGAATCCCGACGACCAGCAGGTCCTGCTCTACAACGTGCAGTCCTTCGTCGTGCGCACCATTTACCAGCCGCTCGCAAACGCGACCCTGCTGCAGCCCAACCAGATCAGCGTCAGCATCGTGATCCAGGATCCGACCGCCAATCCCGCGGTGTTCGTCAGCCGCACCATCAGCTTCATCACCGCCATGCGCAGCCTGGCGCAGTAGCGCACGAGCACGAGCCAGATCCATGCTACCGCCGCCAGCACGCGAGGAGGACCCCATGAAAAGCCCAGATACCAGCATCCCGCCAGCGGGCGGTGGCCCGCGCCGCCGCCAGGGCACCACCCTGGTGGTGACCATGATCGTGATCGCCGCGGTGGCGAGCATCCTCGCGGTCTCGAGCGAGCAAATGCTCGGCATGCACATGCTCAATGGCTCCCATCTCACCACCCAGACCAATGCCTATGCCGCCGAGGCCTGCGCCGGCATGGTCGAGGGCTTCCTCGAGAACGCCACCAACAACGATCCCGCCCTGGTCCAGGACATCGCCCCCAGCGCCGCCACCGTGGCGGCGGCGCCGGCGGGCACCTACGACCTCACCGGCATGAAGGCGACCTGGAACAACTACGCCGGCTACACTGGCGGCGTCCTTCCCCTCAACCCCGCCCTCGCCCCCACCGGCAGCTGGCCGAACATGTGGATCGGCAACTGCATGGTGACCTGGCGCATCGAACCGATCACCGTCTACGATACCACCTATGGCGCAATCAACAACGGTTCGGGCTGGAGCGCCATCACCCCGCCGAGTTCGGGCAACACCACCGTCAACTACAACGCCCTGCTGCCGACCAGCGGATCGGTCGGCACCACCCTGAACAACCCCGGCTTCTTCCAGTACCGCATGACGGTGACCTCGTACTACGTCGACCTCAAGGTGATGGCCAACAAGTACGGCCAGACCATGGCGAACGCCACCCCCTGGAGCAACCCGGGCGAGGCGCTCTCGACCATCCAGGTGCAGCGCGAGATCCAGCTGCACCTGCTCAACCTCTTTCAGTACGTCATCTTCTACGCCGCCGTCGGCCCCACCGGCGACATCGAGTTCCACCCCGGCGGCGCCCTCACCATCGGCGGTGCGGTGCACAGCAACGGCGCGATCTACTTCGGCGGCAATGGCATGAACAGCACCCAGAATTTCCACGCCATCGCCTGCCAGGGCGCCCAGATCACGGTCGGCACCACCGCCTCGCCGGTCGGCATCGACGCCCCCGGCGGCATCTACCGCCAGCAGAAGGATGCCAACGTCTACTTCGCCACCGCCCTGGGCATCCCCGCGGTGCTCAACCCAGCCAACGTGCCGATGCGCAACGCCTCGGTCGGCGGTGTGGCGATGAGCGGCAACAACGACCTCAATGGCGACACCGATGCGGCGTCGATGACCATCGTCAAGCTCAACGGCCAGCAGCTGATCAGCACCAACGACTCGCGCAGCGGCCTGACCGTCGGCAATGGCAGCAAGTACATCCGCGACAGCGCCTCGGGCTCGGGCGTGGTCTCGCTCTCCAACTTCCCCAGCCTGAAGGGCTACGCCTTCGAGCCGCAGGGCTGCGTGCCCTCGGCCGATACCGGCACGCCCATCCCGCTCTACTACAAGGGCCTCGCCGCGGGCGGCCAGCCGCAGACCTGGAACCCGTACGAGCTCACCATCAACACCGGGCTCTACCCCAACGCCCAGCAGCTCTACTACAGCGGGCCGTCCACCCTGATGACCACCACCCCGACCTCCTATCCGATCTACGCCACCGACATGCCGCTGTGGAGCATGGCGGTGCCCGGCAGCACCACCGGCGCCACCTACCAGGATGTGTGGCCGTCGGGCAAGTACTACCCGGGCTCTGGCAACTTCGTCGTAGAGCCGGGCAGCTCCACCCCCTACTGGGCGTTCTCGTGCCCGGGCGGCACCTTGACCCAGCCGTACTGGCCGAAGATATCGATCAACAAGGGCTACATCTCCCCCGCCGCCAAGCCGGGCGTGCCCTCGACCCTCGACACCTACCTGCCCGAGGTGGTCAAGCCGGTGACCGGCCTCTATGGCCAGCCAGTCGAGGGCCATTACCTAGCGCTGGCGCTGCATGGCGCCAGCGGCACCGCCACCACCGGGCTGACCATCCGCGAGCGCGGTGCCCCCAACCTGCTCTTCACCTTCGACCTGGTCGAGCACCCGCCGGCCCTCCTACCCGGCAGTCCGCCCCAGCAGGGCCACCTCATCATGTCGGACACTCCGCCCTTCTGGTGCGTGCCCGACTGCACCGGGGCGATCGGCAATGCGTTGCCCGACCCCAACCAGCTGTACGGGGCGGAATGGCTGAATGCCTACGCCGCGATGATGAAGAGCCGCTATGCGGTGTTCCTCGGCGCTGATAGCAACGGCAACCCCTTCGACATCACCATCCCCTTCTTCAACTTCGGCCTGGGCAGCGGTGGGATGA
>JAYVMM010000866.1:0-5264 GCA_043758975.1 Planctomycetota bacterium
ACGCTCGCTGAGCGCGCGCGCCTCGCCGCGGTGCTGACGCGCTTCGGCTGGAGCTGGCCGGCGAGCGCCGCCAACTTCGTACTCGCCGAGGTCGGCGAGTGCGCCGGCGAACTCTACCGCGCGCTTAAATCGCGCGGCGTGCTGGTGCGCTGGTGGGACCGCCCCGAGCTGGCGAGCAAGCTGCGCATCACCGTCGGACGCCCCGAGCACACCGACCGCTTGGCCGGCCTGCTGGCGGAGCTGGTGTGAACGCAAGCGCGGGCGACTACCGCGCGCGCGCCCTCACCATCCTCGGCGCCACCGGCTCGATCGGCGTCAGCACGCTCGCGGTGGCGCGCCACCTCGGCATCCCGGTATTCGCCCTCACCGCCAACAGCAAGGTCACTGAGCTCGCCGCCCAGGCGCGCGCGTGCGCCGCGCAATGCGCGGTGGTGGGCGACCCGGCGCGCTACGCCGAGCTCAAGCGCCTGCTCGCCGGCAGCGGGGTCGAGGCCATGGCCGGCGCGCAGGCGCTGTGCGAGGTGAGCGCCGATGCACGCACCGGCGCGGTGGTCACCGCCATCGTCGGCGCCGCCGGGCTGCCGGCGACCCTCAGCGCGGTGCGCGCCGGCAAGCGCGTCTGCCTCGCCAACAAGGAGCCGATGGTGATGGCCGGCGACCTCATCGTCGCGGCGGCGCGCGCGAGCGGTGCGGTGATCATGCCGGTGGACAGTGAGCACAACGCCATCTTCCAGTGCCTCGAGGGCCACCGCGAGGACGAGGTCGCCGAGCTCCTGCTCACCGCCTCGGGCGGCCCCTTCCGCACCGTGCGCGACCTCAGCGCGGTGACCCTGGCGCAGGCGCTCCAGCACCCGACCTGGAGCATGGGCCCGAAGATCACCGTCGATTCGGCGACGCTGATGAACAAGAGCTTGGAGATCATCGAGGCGCGCTGGCTGTTCGGCATCGAGCCGGAGCGCATCCGCGTGCTCATCCATCCGCAGAGCGTGGTGCACAGCATGGTCTCCTACCGCGATGGCTCGGTGCTCGCCCAGCTCGGGCGCCCGGACATGCGCGTACCCATCCAGTACGCCCTCACCTGGCCGCGCCATGTCGCCGGGCCGGTTGCGGCCCCGGATTTCCGCGCGCTCGCCGCGCTGACCTTCGAGGAGCCCGATACCGTACGCTTTCCCTCGCTGACCATGGCCTATCAGGCGGCCAAATCCGGCGGTTTGGCGCCGACGGTGATGAACGCCGCCAACGAGATGGCGGTGGCCGCCTTCATCAGCGGGCGCAGCGGCTTCCTCGACATCTTCCGCACCGTCGAGGGTGCCCTGGCGCGGGTGCCGGGCGGCGACAGCGCCAGCCTCGATGCGATAATCGCCGCCGACGCCGACGTGCGCGCGCGGCTGGCGCGCTAAAACCATGGCTGCCAAGCGCATCCTGCTGGTGTCCAAGACCCCGCTGATCGCGCGCCTGGAGGGCGGCGACGCCGGGCGCCTGGCGCAGAGCGGTGCGCTCGACCTCGAGCGCCTGCGCGCGGCGGCGGCCAACCACGAGCAGGCCCTGCTCGCGGTGCGCGGCGCGCTCGCCGACCACCAGGTTGATGAATGGCAGGTCGACCGTTTGCAGCCGCGCGACGCCGAGGGCAAGGACCTAGTGGTGACGGTGGGCGGCGACGGCACCGTGCTGACCGCCAACTCGCTCGACAGCGAGCTACCGATGATCACCGTCAACTCCGATCCCGGCGGCTCGGTCGGCATGTACACGCGCTGCCGCGCCACCAGCTTCGCCGCGCTGTTCGAGGCCTGGCTGGCCGGGCGTGCGGCGGTCGAGTCCATCCCGCGCCTGCAGCTGCGCATCGACGAGGGTGTCCCCTGGCGCATCCTCAATGAATGCCTGTTCGCCAGCGCCAATCCCGCGGCGATGACGCGCTACCGGCTCGAGCAGCCCGGTCGTGCGGGCTCGCGCGAGGCGGTGCGCGAGGAGCAGCGCTCGAGCGGGGTATGGGTGGCCACCGCCGCCGGCAGCACCGCCGCCATCCACAGTGCCGGCATGGCGCAGGTGGAGGCGCACCTGCCGGCGCTGCTCTACAAGGTGCGCGAGCCCTTCCAGGGTCTGCACTCGATGACCCTGCTCGAGGGCCGCCAGCTGCCGCCCAAAGGGCTGCGCCTGATCCCGGCGATGCCGGGCATTTCGATCTTCATCGATGGGCCCTACATCCAGCGCGACGTGCCGCCGGGGGCGGTGGTCGATTTCTCGCCCAGCCCCTCGCCGCTGCGCCTGCTCGCCCTGCCGGCGGCGAAAAGCGCCTCCTAGCCGGAAATGCAGGTGATGGCGCTGTAGGGCACCTGGATGGAGCCCACGCTGAGCTGGACGTTGCCGGAAGAATCGAAGGACACCCCGTGACCTTCCCACTCGCGCTGCTCGCCGGCGCCCCGACGCTGGCGGGCAGGGTGACGGCCACCGTGCGCCCGAGCATCGCCTGGGCAGCAGTGGCGCGGGTGCTCGGGCTGCTGCTCGGCGGCTTCACCTGACTGATGTTGCCGATCGGGTAGTCGTTGCCGCCGACGGTGACGTAGACCGACTGGTTGATGTCCTTGAAGGAGGTCACCACCCCGAAGTTGGTGCCGCTACCGACGCTGGGGTTGAGGCCCACGGCCTGCTCGGTGGCGAGCTCGGTCTTGCTCAGCTGCTGTTGCACGTTGACCTGCTGGCCGACCAGCTGCTGGGCGAACTTGAGATTGTTCTGGTAGGCCTGGACCTGGGTGTTGGCCAGCTGCTGCATCGACTCCATCTCCTGGACCATTTGCGAGGTGTCCTCGGGCTTGGTCGGGTCCTGGGTGGTGATCTCGGCGAGCATGATCTTCATGAAGTTGGCGTTTTGCAGCGCCGCCAAGGTGGCCGCGGCGGCAGCGGGGCCGGTGGTGGTGGAATTGGTCGGTGGCAGGGTCGCCGGGCCGGCGCTGGTGTTGGTTATGACGCGGTCTCCACCCTGGCCAAACGCAACCGCCATGCCTTTTCCTGACGCCGCGCCGGGCGACGCGCGGGCATGGTCGGCACTGCAACCGGGCGCTGGCGTTTGGCACAGCCGAGTGACAGCCCGCAAGGCCGCGGATGACCAGGGCTTGTGTCAGGCGGGGCAGCCTTTCAAGTAGGCATGTCATGATTCAAGGCCTCATCAGCGACATACATGGCAACCTTGCCGCGCTGAATAGTGTAATCGCTGACATGGAGGAGAATGGGGCCGAAAGGGTCATTTGCCTCGGCGATGTCGTCGGCTATGGCCCTTTCCCCGGCGAGTGCCTGGACCTGGTGCGCCGCTGTGGCGCGGTGCTGATGGGCAACCACGAGGAGGCCCTGCTGTTCGGCGCCGAGAACTTCAATCCGCGCGCCAAGCGCGCCATCGACTGGACGCGCGACCACCTCAAGACCGCAGGGGACGAGGTCTCGCGCAAGAATCGCTGGCAGATCCTCCAGAACCTCCAGCTCCACGCCCAGGACGGACCCTTCCTCTTCACCCACGCCAGCCCGCGCCAGCCGACGCGCGAGTACGTGATGCCGCGGGATGTGACCAATCCGGCGAAAATGCACGAAATCTTCGGCCTTATCGGCCATGTCTGCTTCGTCGGCCACACCCACATCCCCGGCGTCTTCCTCGAAGACCTCTCGTTCACCCCGCCGGGCGACCTGTGGGGGCACACCTATTTCGTCGAGCCGCGCGAGAAGGCGCTGATCAACATCGGTTCGGTCGGCCAACCGCGCGACGGCGATACCCGCGCATCCTACTGCCTGCTCGATACTGATCCCGGGGCGCCGCGGGTGGTGTTCCGCCGCGTCGAGTACAATGTCGAGGAAACCGCGCGGGCGATCGAGCAGAACCCCTATCTGGACAATTACCTGGCCGAACGCCTGCGCGTCGGGCGCTGACCCCCCGGAGGGCGCCCGGGGTGCCACGGCGACCCCCTCCGCAAGCGGAAAAGTCTGCACAACCCTCTGCTCACCCGGCGGTTGTCCCACCCGGGAGAGGCAGTAGTTTAACTGCACATGGACCAGAGGTCGCCCAAGACGCAACGCCCCGCTGCCGTGCCCGCGACCCCCGGGGCTGCGCGTCCTGCCAATTCCATGATCCAACAGGTCAAGGCGCGCCTCGCCGATGATCCGCAATGGGGGTATTTCGCGCTCAATGGCAAATGGATCTGCCCCTACTGCCTCAGCCCGGTCGCCCGCCGCGCCGGCAAGACGCGCGAAGACTCCATCATCGTCCACCTCGAGAGCTGCCGCAACTACCATGCCGGGCGCGGCGCCACCCAGACCGCCGAGATCATCGCCCGCCGCCAGCAGTTCGAGAACCTGGTCCACCTCGCCGACACCGACAATTCGTGGCGCGTCTACGATCCCACCGGCTGCTGGTTCTGCCCGGCCTGCCTCGAGCGGGTGCCGTCGGTGCGCGTCCAGGGCCAGCAGCTCAACAGCTTCGTCTATCAGGCGATGGCCGACCATCTCGGGCGCTGCGCCGCCTACCAGCGCGGCGCCCGCCCCAGCCCGGATGAAGTGCAGAAGGCGCGCGACCGCGCCGCCCGCCTACCCGCGCTGTGGCAGTACGTGCAAAGCCAGCTGCAGTTCCCCGCCTGGCGCTATCTCGACGCCCAGGGGCTGTGGATCTGCCCGTGCTGCCTGAGCCATGTCAGCCAGGTGCGGGTGGCGGGCGAGGTCGACTGGCAGCGCGCCCCCGAGGGTATGGTCCAGCACCTCATCTCGCAGTGCCGCTCCTACGCCCTCGATCCCAGCCAGTGCCAGCCCGAGGTGGCGGTGCGCCAGGCCGCCTCGGAACAGCCGCAGGCGCCCCCGCCAGTGCTGCCGATCGCCCGCGTCACCACCCCGCTGCCGTCGGTGCGCACGCCGCTGCCGGGCGTGCGCGCCACCCCTGCCGCCGGGGTGCCGATCGCCCGCCTGGCCAGTCCGCCGGCGCCCGGCGAGCGTGCCCAGGGAACGCGCGGGCTGGAGACCACCCCCACCCGCCGCCCGCGCTCACTGCATCCGCTCAACCTCGCCGCCGCCCCCACCGCCCCGGTCGCCCCAGCGGTGCCGCCGACCGCGCTGCCCCCGCAACCCCCGCCGCCCGCCGGACGCACGCCGGCGCACCGCAGCGATGCGCCCACCGCCCCCCCGGTCAAGGAGGACACCCTCTTCGGCATGCTCAAGCAGGACTTCCTCAACGACACCCCGCTGGGCGCGCTCGCCGACAGCGAGCAGGGCGCGCTCGCCGACAGCGAGCAGGGCGC
>JAYVMM010000867.1:0-3370 GCA_043758975.1 Planctomycetota bacterium
GCGCACCGGCAGGCCGGTCTCGATCGATATCTCGGCGCGCGTGGGGTCGAGGTCGAGGTAGCGGTCAAGGCAGTAGTCGCCGATCACTGCCAGGCGTAGCCCGGGGTAGCGCCCGGTGATCGCCGCCATGCGCTCCGGGGTCATGGCGCGACCAGCTGGCGGTGGAGGTGCTGGATGAAGGTGGCGTTGTCGCACTGGAGGTAGCTCATCTCCCCGCCCATGCGCGAGAAGCTCTTGCAGAAGCGCAGGTAATAGGCCGGATTGCTCTTCGGTGGTTCGCCGGTGCTCCAGTCCCAGCCGCCGCCGTCCTGGAGGTCGACCACGAAGATGGCGTGGTCGCGCACCACCCCGCGCCCGTCCTGCAGGCGCAGGTTGTTGACGCAGCTCTCCGCCTTCTCGAACACTTGCGGGCCCATGATCGCCGAGCCGACCGAGAGCGCGACCCCGCCATCGAGGCCGTCGAGCGAGCCGCCAAAGAGCTTGAAGTCCCACTCCGCGGCGCGCCCGATCACCCCGCCGTTGAAGATCGGGTGGTTGGCGATGATGTCGTAGCCGATGCCGGGATGGACGGTCAACGGCACACCATGGCGCCAGGCCGAGCACAGGATCGAGGCCTGCTTCCAGCGGTGGTTGACCGCCAGCCTGCCGGGGGCGATGCCGTGCTCGGACATGGTGCGCAGCAGGTCGGCGCGCGCCGCGGTCAGCGGCGCCGCCGGCGCTGCGCTGATCTCGCGCGCAAGCTCCGCCGCGGGCGGCAGGGTGGCGCCGTCCTCGGCGATGAAGCGCCCGAGGGCGCGCCCGTACCCGAGGCCATCGAGGGCGCCGGCCATGAGCGCGAGGTGGATGTTGGTCGAGGTCTCGTGCCAGGTGCCGAAGGTGCCGCTGGCAACGTTCATCTCGACACTTTCGGTGCTGGCGCCGAACCAGGCGTATTCCCAGTCGTGGATGGTGCCGGCGCCGTTGGTGGCGAGGTGGGTCAGCCAGCCACCCGCCATCAGCTGGTCGAGCAGCAGCGCGGCGCCGTTGCGCAGGAGATGCGCGCCATAGATCAGCATCGCGCTGGCGCCGCGCTCGCGCGCACGACGCAGGCGCGCCACGCAGCCGGTGATCAGCGCCTGCTGCTGCGCATTGAGCGGGCGCAATGCGGCATCGGGCTGGATGAGGATGTCCTCGGCGCGGGTCAGGCTGCGGCGTTCGCTGAGCGGGAGCACGCGCAACCGCGCGAGGTCGAGCGGCTTGACCGGCTTCATGCCCGCCCCCGCAGGCGGTCGACCACTGCGGCAGCGTCGCGGAAGTCGGGCAGCACGACGTCCGCGCCTGCCGCGAGCAGGGCCTCGCGCTTGACCTGGTTGATCACCCCGGAGCCGTTGACGTCCTCGTCGCTGCACACGGCGATCGCGGTCCCGCCGAGTTGCTTGGTGTCGAGGATCTCCACCGGGCCGTCGCCGAAGGAGAGCAGCTGTTCGCCCTTCAGGCTTTGCTCGCGCAGCATGCGCTCGAACACCGCGCGCTTGGAGAAGGCCTGCGCATCGCCGACGCAACCGAGGATACCGCCAGCGAAGTAGCCGCTCAGGCCGAGCACTTCGGCCTCCTGGCGCACGCGCTCCTCGACCGTGCTGCTGAGCACGGCCAGGGTCAGGCCCTCGCGCTTGAGCTTCTCCAGCAGCGGACGCGCGCCGAACACCACGTAATCGTCGCGCGGTCGGCGCTGGGCGCGGATGCTGGCGATGCGCTCGGCGATGCGCTGGTCGAGGCGCTCCTGGTAGATGCCGCGCAGCTGCTCGGGGTCGAAGGCCTCCCCGCCGCGCGCACGCACCACCTCGGCAAAGCGCATCATTTGCAGGATGGTCGGCCGCCCGTTGAGGCCGTGGATGATGCCGCTGAGCAGGGTGCGCCGGGCAGCATCGTCCTCCCCCGCCAAGCGCGGCAGGCGTTCCTCCATCACCGCGCACATGATCTCCGGCCAGCCATGGCGCAGCCAGGACAGGGTGCCGTCGAAGTCGAAGACCACGTGGCTGAGACGCGGACGGAGCTCCAGCGGACGCGGCAGCTCCACCGGCCCGCGGTAGGCCGGCGCACGATCCATGGGCAGGCTTTCCATTGCGCTCTAATCTTTAGCTAAACTTTAGGACATGCAAGGCTGGAGATCCCCTGGCGCGGGCGAGCGCGCGGGCGCGGGCGCATGAACCACCGGTCTCCAGATCGCCGCGCCAAGGCTTTACGGGCGCGGACGGCGGTTCTGATCAGGTTGCGCGGGGAGCCTGGCGGTGGCGCGGCCACCCTGAGCACCCCGCGCCGACCCGGGAGCACCTATGCCGAACTCCTCCGCCTGGCTTCGTGGACTCTTTGCCGTCGCACTGTCCCTGGCGACGCTGCGCGCCGGCGAGGCGCCGCCGGCATTCAGCGGCAAGCCGGACACCACGCCGATGGCGGAAACGCGCGCGCGCGACTGGCTGATGCGCTGGCAGACCGACATCCTCCAGGACGCCCGCAACCGCTCCTGCGACAAGGAGCTCGGCGAGGAGATAGGCTGGATGGTCGCCCCGTTCCTCGAGGGTTTCTACTACGGCTATCTGGCCACCCACGACACCGCCTGGATCGACCGCGCCTGCGACTGGGCCGATGCGCTGATAAAGCGCACCGTCACCGAGCCCGACGGCCAGCCCGGCTGGCCCAAACTCGGCGCCACCGGCACCGAGCTGACCAAGGACCTCAACACTGACAGCCAGCTCGGCGAAGCGATGGCCATGCGGCCGCTGGTGCTGCTCGCGGGCGAGGTGCGCGCCAACCAGGCGCTCCAGGCGGCCTATGGCGGAAAGACCGCCGCCTACCTCCGCCTCGCGGAGCAGCTGTTCGCCAAATGGGAAGCGCGTGGCAGCTGGCGCACGGTGAAGGACGGCGGGCTGTGGGTGGTGCCGCCCTTCGGCCTCGACCCCGCCGGCAGCGGCTGGAGCGCCGGCTACGAGCGGCGCACGGTCGACGGCTTCAGCCTGCCCGACAACAAGCAGAACCTGGTGGCGGCCTATATCCTCGCGCTTTTCGATGTGACGCACAGGCCAATCTACAAGGAGCGCGCTACCGCCTGGTTCATCGTGATGAAGGCGCGCATGACCACCCGCGAGGATGGCCGCTACCTGGTGTGGAACTACTGGGATCAGGGCGGACCCTGGGACCTCAAGGCCGACGGCACGCTCAAGCACTGGGTCGGCGTGCATCCCAACGGCGGCTACTATGGCATCGACCTCGAAGGCATCATCCTCGCCTACGAGCACGGCATCGCCTTCACCAAAGAGGATGTGCGCAAGCTGATCGCCACCAATCGTGATTTCATGTGGAACCAGCAGGTGACGGGAACGGCCTTCCAACGCAT
>JAYVMM010000868.1:0-4776 GCA_043758975.1 Planctomycetota bacterium
ACCGCGGTGGTGCACGACAACGGTCGCTACGTGGTCGCGCTCGAGGAGGAGTACCTCGACGCCGACCAGGTGGTGATCGCCGCCCCCGCGCACGCGGCAGGCCGGCTGCTGCGCATCTTTGACCAGGTGCTCGCCTTCCTGCTCGCGACCATCCCCTATGCCGGGGTGGCGACCGTCAACCTTGCCTTCGCGCGCAGCCAGCTGCCGCACCTGCCAGAGGCCGCCGGCTTCGTGGTCCCGGCGGTGGAGGGGCGCGCGCTCATCGCCTGCACCTTCGCCAGTGCCAAGTACGACGAGCGCGCGCCGGCGGAATGTGTGCTGCTGCGCGCCTTCCTCGGCGGCGCGCTGCACGCGCACGCGCACGCGCTCGGCGATGCCGAGCTGGTGGCGGCGGCGCTCTTTGATCTGCGCGCGCTCACCGGCGTCACCGGCGAGCCGCTCTTCGCGCGCATCCATCGCTGGCCCAAGGCGATGGCGCAGTACGTGCTGGGGCATGCCGAACGCGTGCAGAGCATCCGCTTGCGCGAACGCGCGCACCCCGGGCTGGCCCTGGTCGGCAACGGCTATGAAGGGGTGGGCATCCCCGACATCATCGCCCAGGCGGACGCTGCCGCCGACCGCCTGAGCGGAGTATCGCCCGAGCTGCCGCCGCCGGTGCAGGGTGCGATCAGCCGCGCCACTACGGTCTAGCGGTCTAGCGCGCGCCCCGGTTCAACCAGGGCGGATGCGCGTTGAGTCCAGCCCGCCATCCGCCATGGTGGGGCAGCCCCTGCATAGGAGTCCAGCCATGGCCAGCGAGTCCCAGGGCCAGCCCACGCCGACCTCGCAGTACCGCAAGAAGGTCTCCCAGGACTGGGAGGCCGACGCGCGCTTCAACGAGTACACCGCCGCGGCCAATCCGCGCATGGCCAGCATGGGCATCGCGTTCCTGCCCGCCGCCCTGCACCAGGAGGGCGAGACCAGGATCATCCCCTTCGACCTCTCAAGCACGCTCGGCGTCCCCTATCCGGCGACCAGCCCCGGCCTGCTCGCGAGCTTCCTGCGCGTGCGCACGGGCGAGACCCTGCCGACCCAGGCGAGCGCCACCTCGCAGCTGTTCTACGTCATCCGCGGCAGCGGCAAGAGCAGCACCAGCTTCGGCGCCATCGACTGGTCGGAGGGCGACCTCTTCGTGGTGCCGATGAATGCCGAGCTCGACCACACCGCGCGCAGCGACGCCGCGCTCTACTGGGTGAGCGACGAGCCGCTGCTCGGCTACCTCGGGGTCCAGCCCGGGGTGCCGCGCTTTCGCCCGACCCTGTTCCGCCGCGAGCGCCTGCTGGCCGAGCTGGCGGCGGTGCGCGCCCAGCCGGGTGCCGCCCTGCGCAACCGCATGGGCATCCTGCTCGGCAATGCCGCCACCCCGCAGACCCTCACCCTCACCCACACCCTGTGGTCGCTGCTCAATGTGCTGCCCGCGGGCGCGTCACAGAAGCCGCACCGCCACAACTCGGTGGCGCTCGACCTCTGCATCACCGCCAGCCCCGGCACCTACACCCTGATCGGCGAGCAGCTCGAGGCCGACGGGCGCATCCGCGACCCGCAGCGCGCAGAGTGGTCGCCCGGCGCCGCCTTCACCACTCCGCCGGGCTGGTGGCACTCGCACCACAATGAGAGCGCACACGACGCCTTGGTGTTGCCGGTGCAGGATGCCGGGCTGCACACCCAACTGCGCACCCTCGACATCCGCTTCGTACCCGGCTGAACGCGCGGCACCGGCGGCACCGGCGGCACCGGCAGCCCGCGCATGGCGGTCCGCCTTGTCACGCCGCCTGCCTGGCCTACCATCAAGCGCACCCGTGCAACGCTGCCTCGCCCCCATCGTGCTCGGGTTGCCCGCCTTCAACGAGGCGCCCAACATCGATCCGCTGTTCGCCCGCATCGCCAGGGTGCGTGCGCGGGTAATGCCCAACCTCAGCGTGCTGCTCTACGATGACGGCTCGCGCGACGGTACCGCCGCGCGCGCGCGCGCCTGGCACGGGCGCGACGGCCTGTGCGTGCGGGTGATCGGGCTGGCCGAGAACCGCGGCCTGGGCACCGCGCTGCTGCGCCTGCTCGAGGATTTCGCCGGCCCCGCCTGCGGCGGCCAGCCGGGCGCCGCCGCGCTCGCGCTGATGGACTGCGACGACACCATGGACCCGCTCCAGCTGCCGCGCATGTGGCGGCTCCTGGCGAACCACCAGCGCGACCTGGTGGTCGCGTCGCGCTACCGCCCCGGCGCCACCATCAGCGGCGTGCCGCTGCACCGCCTGGCGCTCAGCCAGCTCGCCGCCTTCCTGTTCAAGAGCCTGCATCCCGTCGGCGGCGTGCGCGACTACTCGTGCGGCTACCGCCTCTACCGCCGCGCCCTGCTCCAGCACGCTTTCGCGCGCTGGGGCGCGGAGCTGGTCGCCCAGCGCGGCTTCGCCTCGATGGTCGAAGTGCTGCTCAAGCTCGCTCACCTGGGTGCGCGCTGCGCCGAGGTGCCGTTGCGCCTGCGCTACGAGCAGAAGCGCGGCGCCAGCAAGATGGCGGTGTCCGACAACGCCACCCGCCTGCTGCGTCTGGCCTGGCGCTGGCGCGAGCACGGCCTCAACCCGCCCGCCGCTCAGGGTGGGCCGAGCAGCCGCTCGGCGGCGGCGGGCAGCCCGAGCTGACGGTAGATGCGCGCGAGCAGGGCGCGCCCGCCGCGCTCCTGTGGGAAGCGGTTGACCAGCACCGCGGCGACGTCGAAGGCGCGCTCGGCATCGCCGCCCTGGAGGTAGGCCACCGCCAAGCTCCATTGCACGCGCTCGCCGCCGATCTGCTGGTGGAAGGCGGCGATGCGGTCGCGGGTGATCGCTTCGCCGCCGGTGAGCAGCGGCGGCACCGCGTCCGGCAGCACGCTGCCGTCGCGGCAGTGCGCGCGCAGCTCGCGCGCCGCCGCCGCCAGGAGCGGGGTGAAGTAGGGTGACAGCGCGGCGATGGCCTGCTCGGGGTGGCCACTGCGCAGGGCGATCTGCGCGCGCGCCTGCGCGCTGGACTCGCCGACGGCCCCGCCGCTGAGCTGGGAGCACTCGCGCGCGCAAAGCGCCTCGGCGGCGGCGGTGTCGCCGCGGCTGCGCAGCAGCACCGCCGCCTCGATCAGGGCGATCAGGCGCTCCTCGCTGCGGATGCGGTCGTCGTCGCAGCAGGCGAAGGCGCGTAGCGCGGCTTCGCCCGCCGGGGCGCGCTTGGCGGGGCTGCTGGCGACGGTCAGGCACCAGGCGTGCAGCGACCAGCCGATGCCCGAGTCCGGCTGCTTGCGCACCGCCGCCGCGGCCAGGCGCGCCTTGCTCGCGAACTCGGGGGTGTGGGCGAAGGCGAGGGTGGCGGCGAAGAGCGCGGCGCCGAGGGTGCACAGCGTGCGCGCGCGCGCGCCCGCGGCTGCCGGCAGGCGCGCGAGCGCATCGGCGCTGAGCTGGCAGGCGATCAGCAGCAGCCCCGGCAGCATCCACTGCTGGTAGTGGTCGGCCATCGGCCCGATCTGGCTCGCCAGGTTGAGCGCCGGCGCCACCGCGGCGAGGGCGAACAGCCAGGCGAAGGCGACCAGCCGGCGCGCGCGCGCGCGCGCCAGGCTGAGCCCGGCGAGAGCCGCGAGCAGGAGCCAGGCACCGGCGGCCTGCGCGCAGGCCGCCGCGTCCTCCGGCACCGCGTAGAAGATGGTCAGCCCGGTGGGCATCACGGTGTGCGCGAGGTAGCGGCAGAGGATGCTGCCGTCGAGCAGCAGCGACCAGCCCACCCCGCCGCCCAGGGGGGCATGGGTGAGGTCAGAGCGCACCACCGTCAGCGACAGCACCACGAAGGCGGCGACCACCGCCACCGGCGGGCCCAGGCGCAGCGCGAGGGCACGCCAGCCGGCGCCGCCCAGGGTCAGCTCGTAGGCCGCCATCATCAGCGGCAGCGCCACCGCATGCGGCTTGGCCAGCAGCGCCGCCAGCCCGAGCGCCCATGCCGCAGCCGCGCTCCAGGCGCGCGTTCGCAGGGTGGGCGCGGCGACCGCCGCCAGGTAGCGTTCGCAGCACCACCAGCTCAACGCCAGGCAGACCAGGTTCTTGCGCTCGCCCAGCCACAGCAGCGACTGGGCTGCCACCGGGTGCAGGGCATAGAGCAGCGCCACCGCCGCCGCGACCCCGCGCGCCACCCCCAGGCGCAGCAGTAGCGCGTGCACCCCGAGGGTGCCGACCCCCATCCAGGCCAGGGCATGCAGGCGGGCGATCCACCAGCTGTGGCCATCGCCGAGTGCGAGGTCGAGCCACAGGGTGAGCTGAGCCACCGGCGCATAGTCGCTCAGCGCGGTGGTGCGCCAGAGGTCGATCAGGCCCTGCCACCCGCCGCCGTGCAGCGCCGAGTTCTGTACGTAGTAGAGCTGGTCGTCGAGCTCGAGCAGGCCATAGCCCAGCGAGGGGGCGTAGAGCAGGAACGGCAGCGCGAACAGCAGCGCGCGCAATGCCGCCTTGTGCAGGTGGTCTTCAGCCGGAGTCAGCGTCGGCGCCTGCATCGCCACTGGGCCGCTGCCCCCGCCTCCTCCACTATCGCCGCCGCCGCCGCCGCCGTTCATGGGCCGCCCGCCGCGCTCACCCCCGCCCCGGGCGAGCCCCAGCGCTGCACCCGCCCGATGAGCAGCAGGCCGCCGGGCAGGGAGGTGGCGATCAGCGCGCAGCGGTAGAGCACCAGCATGGAGATGACCTGGGTGGCGTCCGCCGAACCCGCGAGCAGCGCCACCGCGGCGACCTCCAT